>JBBJOX010000014.1:0-15053 GCA_037724245.1 Thermomicrobiales bacterium
TGTGGGCAGTGGGGGAGAAGGTGCATCTGGTCTGACGACAGATACGGAACAGTCATCCGCCTGAGTGGTTTGTGTCGAGGATTATCGCGGCCACGTGTACGGCGCGAAGCTGTTGTCGTAGCTGCGGAGGTCCTTGCGGGCCTCGTCGGCGGTTGGATAACCTTGGCCGTTGCCAATGACGCCACTGTAGTAACGATCGAATCGGCTGTTGGACTGACGAGCCTGGAACGAATGAAGGAACTTGCGAAGGGTGTTCATGGTCTCTTGTTCTCCTGGAGGCAACTGGTCACCTGACCCTTGCCGATTGATGCGATCACCATTGACCGACTCATTGCAATCACTATATCACAGTATCGGGATAAATCAATAGTAAAATGTGAACAATCGCTAAACCCGCATATACCGGATGTAGCATAAAGGACATTCATGGATGAAAGTCGTCATAAACGCCGTTCCGACGTACCATCTGCAGAACATGAAACCATGACGCGCTTTTTTCAGACGTCATCGCCGTTGCCGCCCTGCATCGCCGTCCGCATTATGGAGAGACCCAGTACGTGAGTATCAATGATCAAGGGAGAACGGGCTCGCCACCTCCTGCCAAACGCAAACGTCGCGGGTCACACATTCTCAGTACCTTGCTCTTCGTTACTGCGATCGGCTTTGCCGCAGTTGCCGGATACCTGTACTGGGAAGAGCAGCAGGAAGAGCAGAACGAACCGACGCCGCCGCCGGCCGAAGCGGGTCAGTGGCAACTTGCCCAGGTTCGCAGTGCGTTCGATCAGGCAGGATTCGAAACCGAAGTCGGGCGGACCAATGGTCATACCGATCAAATGGAGGGTGTGCCCGGACAGGCGCTGATGCTGGACGGCACCGAGATTTATATCTTCATTTTCAGCCCAACCGTTGATTCCGACGATCCGATCGCGATGGCGGAAGCCGCCTACGCCGGGATCGACGAATCGACGCTCTTCCTCGAACGCCAATCAAGCGGTGCCATCATCAGTGAAGGCGAGCCGGTTTCTGTGTTTCAGGGCAGTAACATTGTTGCAGTCATGATTGGCGGCGACGAAGACGCAATCGAACGCGCCCGAACCACCATAGAGGGACTCATCTGAGCTTGTCCGATCCGGATCACCCACTCAAGTCAGCACCAACCCGACCGCAACGCCTGAACGACGATCGTGAGCAGCACAACGATCTGACCGAGCTGGAGGATCCTCTCGAGGAGGAAGCCGAGCACGGTCGTATCGGATATGGTCGCTTTGGAGAGTGGACGCCGTACGCCCTGGCGGCCGGAATCATTCTGACGATCGTGATCATTGCCGGATTCAACTGGGCCAGTGGGGAGGATGATTCAGGGAGTTCGGACGATTCCGGATCGACAACCGAACCCATCACTCGCGGCGAGGCTCCCGGGTTCGCGATCGATCTGGTCGACGGGGCGTCTTTCGACCTGGCGTCGCAACGGGGCAAGGTGGTGGTTGTGAACTTCTGGGCAACGTGGTGCGAACCATGCAAGGCGGAAATGCCAGCGATGCAGGCGCTTGCCGCGGCCAACCCGGATGATGTCGTGGTTATCGGGATCGCAGAACCGTATGACGAAGCCGGCGAGGTGGTGGCGTTTGCGAAGACGCTTGGTGTCACGTATCCACTGGCGATCGACACCAAAGCGACCGGGGCGACTGGATCGGTCGGTCGGGCGTTTCAGGTATTCGGCTATCCGGCAACCTACTTCATCGATGCTGATGGGAACATCGTCGATGCCGTGTTCGGGCCACTTCCGGTCGAAGATCTGCAGGAGTACGTTGATCGAGCGCGTTCAACCACCAATCCCTGACGACTGATCCCGGGACCAATCCATCAGGCAGTGGGGAGTCGGGGCGTACGTATCCGTGTTCGAACCGCGATCAAGCACTTCACGGAGCGTATGGTAGTGTATACTCACAACTATACGAATCTTGAAAGTACAGATCCACCATGAGCCATGACACATCCGACAATCCACGCCAGCGCCGCACCGCCGATGAACGTCGGGTCGATGTGATTCAGGCGGCAATTGCCGAGTTCTCGAAACTGGGTTTGCACGGGGGTTCCACCGAAACCATTGCCGCGACCGCCGGCATATCCCAGCCTTACGTGTTGCGATTGTTCGGGACCAAGAAGGCGTTGTATCTGGCATCGGTGGAGCATGTCTGCGGGATCATTCTCGATGCCTGGCAGCAGGAACTTTCCCGATTCCTGCGGCTCAATCCGGAGGCGTCGCCATCCGAACAGCTGGAAGCGATCGGGAATGTCTATTCCTCGCTGGTGCAGTCGGTGGTCGAACTTCGGCTCGTGCTTCAGGCGTTTGCCTCGGCCGAGGACGATGATGTGCGGGCGTTGACGCATCAGCAACTAGATAACCTTTTCTCCTGGGTTCAGGACGCAACCGGAGCCGATCTGGCAATGACGCAGCGGTTTTTCGCTAGCGGCATGTTGATGACGATCGCCGCATCGATCCGGGCGATCGATGTCGTACCGACGCAGGCTTGGGCGCGGGCGTATCTGGAACCGACGTTGTGAAAGGCGGGGGGAGCGGTGGGACCAAGAGTGCTTCCCCGCACGGATTAGGTAGTGAGTACTCACAACTGTACCGGAGGGGGTGATGGATTGTCATAGTGAAGGTGGGGTAGTCAGGAGGGGAAGCAACAGGCCCGGGCCTCCTCTATGGTCAAGTTACAGATCAACGGTTAGCGCAGAGCTTGTCTCTGCCGGGGTTGGTGGGCCGTCGAACCACTTTCAGGGACAAGCCCAGACCCTGCTTTGTGGTCGAGTTCCAGATCGAACGGTGGATGCTCAGCCGGGATTGGAGGACCGTCAAATCACGGTCGACCACAAAGGGTCGACCACTATAGATGGATGTGGGTTCCCCAGTAGGTGCGAAAGTGGTCTTTGACGGGCTGTGAACGGCTTCTCAAGAGAGGATGTTCTCGTGAGTGAAATACACATAGCTGGCGAGATGCGGCGGAGGACGCCGGCGAATATGCTGGCAGCGATTTCGTGGACGTTGCTGGTGGCCGTGATGTTCGGCGGCTACTCCCTGCTGCGAATGCTGACGTCCGGCGCCGGATTGTCCGATTTCGAGGAGCAGTTCTTCCGGGCGGGCCATGGGCATGCCGGTGTTCTCAGTATCATTGGCATACTCTTCAGTTCCTACCTTGCCCGGACCAATCTCTCGTATCGATCGCAGGTTGTCGCGTGGAGTGTTTATCTGGCAGGAGTCACCATCATGTCGGGAGGATTCTTCGTGCATATGGCGATCGGAGAGCATGGGGAAAGCTCGATCGGAACAGCGATGATTCCGACCGGAGGAGTCATCCTCGCGGCGTCGGTTCTCTACCTGGTCTGGCATCTGTTCGCATCGCGGGAAAAGGAAACGTCATGAGCGATCAGCACAAGGGGATCATCGATGGCCGCCAGACCGCAGCATTTCCACCGGGTACCGTGGTTTTTCTGGTCGGCATGCGTATCAATTCATTCCGCTCGATTCGGAACTGGTGGCCAGTGTTCACAGCGATGCCGCGCATGCTTCGGGAACTGTATCAGCATCCGGACTCGGGATTTCTCGGTGCGCGCAGTTGGACAAGCTGGCGTCTGTTCATGGTGCAGCAGTACTGGACATCAATGGATGATCTGATGGCCTATGCCCGATCAACTGATCAGGAACACTTTCCGGCCTGGAAAGCGTTCAACACACGGACTCGTGGCAACACGGCCACCGGAATCTGGCATGAGGCATACGTTGTCGATCCCGGGACATCGCATGTGGTCTACGTCAATATGCCGGACTTCGGGATCGCTTCCGCGACGTCCCGGGTTGCCGTTACGCCTCGGAAAGATCAATCAACACCTGCTCAAGACGTTGCTCGCTGACCGAGCGCGATTGGGCGGAAGTCGGTTGTGCGATCGAAGACATCGACTCCCTCGGCGCGTTTCAGCTTGTTGACGACGAGGTAGGTCAGCGGGGTTGCGAGGACTTCGTAGGCGGTTTTCAGTATCCAGCCGGTGATGACCATGTCGCGGAGGATGGAACCGGGGGTCGTTCCGGCGAAGGCGATGATGACGAAGATCGTCGAATCGAAGGCCTGACCAACCACGGTCGAACTGATCGTGCGAAACCAGAGCCAGCGGCCATCGGTCAGCACCTTGAGCCGGGCCAGAACGTAGGAGTTGATGAACTCGCCAATGAGATAGGCGCAGGCCGAGGCGAGTAGCAGGCGTGGAGTAGAGGCGAAGATTCTGGTGTAGGCATCGCCGCCATCCCACGATGCTTCGGCCGGGAGCGCACCGGCCAGCTGAAAGGTTCCGACGGCGAGGGCGTTGCAGAGGAAGCCGAGCCAAATGACGCGCCGGGCCGATGCGTATCCATAGACTTCGGTGAGGACATCGCCAACGATGTAGGCGATCGGAAACGTGATCAGCCCAGCGTCGGTGATCCATGGTCCGAACTCGAGAATCTTGACGGCGACGGTATTGGCCGTGATCAGGCTCGTCACATACAGGGCCACAATCACGAGGAAATAGGGCGATCCTGTCGCGATGGCACTGTCGACGGTTTGTCGCGTTCGGGCCGACCGGTCTGAAGTGTTGTGGTTCATGGGCTGAGATTCCTGACCGCTTCGGCGGCATACGATGATATGTGTCAGCGGATAGAGCGGTTGTCGTGGAAGAGGCTTGCCAGATGACAAATTCTTCTGGTGGAACAGGCAGGCGCGGAGCCTAACGCTGACTTGGCATTCGGCCGGTACCTTCAGGTCACAGACTAACTGATGACCCTACGAGTGGGTACCGGCTTCGATACCTGCTCCAGTGTAGCGATGGGTTGTGGATGCGGCGAAGGATCAGACGGCCCAGGTTTCGCCCGTCCAGGCCATTTCCCAGAATGCCAGTTCGTAGCGGCTCGATGTGATGAATGCGTCTTCCACACGGGCCAGAGCCGCAGCTGGAAGTCCGGTACAGGCGCTATCGGTGAGATCGCGACACCATCTGGCGAGTTCGGCGAATTCCGGATCGGCGTAGACATTGATCCAGCGTCGGTATCGCGGATCGATGGCTACTATGCCAGCAGCCAGGCGTTGCCCTACTTCGCTGTAGCCCCACATGCAAGGGAGCAGTGCACCGAGGATCTCGGCGTATTCGCCGGTGGAGGCGGTTCTGAGCAGGAAATCGGTATATCCCTGTGTCGTCGGGGCTTTGGTTTCGGTGACGAGGTCGGCTTCGGAAATCCCGAACTCGGCGGCGTAGGAGCGGTGCAGTTCCATTTCCCGGTAGAGGACTTCGTGCAGGAGCTGGGCCAGCTTTGTCATCGCGGCGAGGTCCGGTGCTCGCAGAACTGCCTGTCCGAAGAATCGGGCGTAGTCGATGAGAAAGAGATAATCCTGCCGTAGCCAGTAGCCAAAGAGTTCGGTCGGGAGTTGGCCAGTTCCAATTCCCTGAACCAGTGGGTGATCGTGCTGGGCTTGCCAGATTGGATCGGCAAGTCGTCGGAGATGGGCGGTAAAGGAGGTTTCAATCATCACGGTCCTCGAGTACATGGGAGCGCCACGGGAGAGCGATGCGTTCGATCACCGTTGCCAGCGCAAACAGGCCGATTCCCATGGCGGAGAGTACGAAGAGTGCCGCAAAGACCCGCGCCGTTTCGAACTGCGCGGCGGCGCGCTGCATCAGGTATCCGAGTCCTTCGCTGGCGCCGACCAGTTCTCCGAAGACGGCGCCAATCACGCTAAAGGTGATCGCGACCCGAATGCCGGAGAACAGCGAGGGCAGGGCTGACGGTGCCTGGGCCAGCCAGAACCGACGCCACGGGCCGGCACCGTAGGTACGGAGCAAGGCCAATACCTCACGATCGGTCGAACGCAGACCGTCGACGGTACTGACCGCAATCGGGAAGAAGCAGACGAGTGTGGTGACGATTACCTTCGGGAGGAGTCCGTAGCCGTACCAGATCAGAAGGAGCGGTGCGAGCGCGACCATGGGGATGGTTTGACTCGCAATGATGATGGGATAGATCGCCCGTTCGAGCAGACGTGATTGCGCGATCGCGACTCCGGTAGCGATGCCGAGGACAAGGGCAGAGACAAAACCGAGGACAACTTCGAGCAATGTGACGAGTCCGTTATCGAGCAGGAGCTGTCGGTCGTCACGAAATGAGTCGGCTATCGCCGAGGGTGGGGGGAGCATCCAGAGCGGCGTCTGATTGACACGCACGGCAATTTCCCAGGCAACGAACCCGGCAAGAAGAATGGCGATCGGGATCAGCCAGCGACCTGTCTTCATCAGGCGACGTTCGTTTCATCGATCACACCGAGTGCGGTGAGCAGGGAGGAGCGATGCTGCAGAAACGATGGTGAGGTCATCGCGGCCCGACGGCGAGGTCGTGGCACATCGATGCGTTCTTCATGCACGATGCGGCCGGGTCGCGGGCTGAGCACCAGAACACGATCGGCCAGGAAAATCGCTTCATCGACATCGTGGGTGACCAGCAACACCGGATGCCGTTCTGCCTCCCAGTAGCCGGCCAGCCAGGTTTGCATCGAGACGCGGTTCAGGGCATCGAGGGCACCGAATGGTTCATCCAGCAATAACAGGGAGCGATCGGCGAGGATGGTTCGGAGAAAGGCGACACGTTGGCGCATTCCTCCGGACAACTGGGACGGCCACGCGTCCTCGAAACCGGCCAATCCGAACTCGGGAAATCGTTGGCGGGCCGTGGCCCGGGCCTTTGTCTTTGGAACGCCCCGAGCTTCCAGTGCCAGCGCCGCGTTCTCCGCGGCAGATCGCCATGGTAGCAGCAGATCACGTTGCCGCATGTAGGCACTTCGACCGAGACGTTGCTCCAGTGCAATCGCTTCGCCGTCCACGTCGACCCGACCGGCCGATTCCCCAAACAGGCCGGAGACGATATCGAGCAGGGTACTTTTGCCGGAACCGGACGGACCGACCATCGCCACGAACTCGTGCGCCTGCACGTCCAGCGTCACGGAATCGAGCGCCAGCAGCAAATCGTTTCGATCGCGGTAGGTGGCAGAAACGCCCTGCATCGAGAGCGCCGCGGTCGAGCATTCTGGCATGGTGCTGTGGCCTTCCTACGCCGGCATTACCCGGTTCAGGTTCGACGGTCGGTGGCGGAATGATGGCCACCTTCTCAGCCCGATATCCTCGAGCTCCCGCTGCACGAAAGGTTGATTGTACCGAACTGGGGCGCCGAGGATTCAGAACCCGGCCGATTCTTATGGTTTTTCAGGTTTTGCGCCCGATACTGAATTGTGGTGCAAAGTGATTCCACATCGGATTATCCGAATACACAAAGTGAGTATGTGGTGACAGTTGGTATCAACGGTGACGAGTACGCCGTGGTTGCGCAGGATTTGCGCAAGTCATTTGGCAATACGCAGGCGCTCGACGGGGTCAGCCTGAAGATCAGGTCGGGCACACTTCTTGGACTTCTCGGTCCGAACGGAGCCGGGAAAACGACGACGGTGCGAATCCTGACCACCCTGATGCAGCCGGATTCCGGTTCGGCTACGGTCGCGGGGGTCGATGTTCTCGGTGATCCGGGCAAGGTGCGGAGTTTGATCGGCCTGACCGGGCAGTACTCGGCGGTCGATCAGGTGTTGACCGGTCGCGAGAACCTGATCATGTTCGGGCAGCTTTACCGACTTCCGACGTCGCTGGCGAAGCGCCGGGCCGATGACTTGCTGGATCGATTCGATCTGACCGATGCCGCCACTCGGGTTGTCAGTACCTATTCCGGCGGTATGCGACGGCGGCTCGATCTGGCGGCCAGTTTGCTGGTGGCGCCGCCGGTGCTGTTTCTCGACGAACCGACGACCGGGCTCGATCCCCGCAGCCGCAACGGGATGTGGGAAGTGATCGAGGGGTTGATCGAGGACGGTACAACGGTGCTGCTGACGACGCAGTATCTCGAGGAGGCAGATCGCCTTGCCGATAACATCATCGTGGTCGATCACGGTCGGGTGATTGCCGAAGGCACGGCCAATCAGCTCAAGACGCAAATCGGCGGTGAGCGCCTCGCGATCACGGTGCCACACGGGACGGATTTCGCATTGGTCGAACAGACATTGCGGCAGATCGTTGGTGCCGGAGCCGAAGAAGAAGGTGGCGTGCAGATCGATGTCGACAGTGGACAGGTGACGGTTCCGTTCCCGGACGGAGCGAAGGCTCTGCCGGAGGCGATTCGGCAGATCGATGCAGCGGGGATCGTTCTTTCCGATATCGCGTTGCGCCGACCATCACTGGACGATGTGTTCCTGACATTGACAGGTCGCAGTGCTGAAGAGGTCGGGAACGAGACCGGGGAGAAGGCAGCGTGAGTTCAAAAGCATTTTCGGTTCCGAAGGCTGAGCTGATCACAATCGATCGTCCGGGTTTGAGGGGTGTTGTCTTCGATTCGCTGATTCTGGCGAAACGGAGTTTGATGCGCGTTCCGCGGCAACCGGAATGGTTATTCGGGGCGACGGTGCAGCCGATCATGTTCCTGCTGCTGTTTCGCTACATTTTCGGTGGGGCGCTGATCATCGCGGGTGGCAGTCAGGTCAACTACATCATCGTTGGCGTGATTGTGCAGGGAGTGGTGTTCGGATCGTTCAGTACATCGATCGGGTTGGCAACCGATGTGAAGGAAGGACTGGTCGATCGGTTCCGATCGTTGCCGATGAGTCGCATTTCGGTCTTGCTGGGCCGGATTCTGGCCGATATGGCGTTGAATATCTTCGTGACGACGTTCACCTTCGCCATCGCGTTGCTGATCGGGTTTCGACCGAATGGCAATATCGGTGAGTGGCTGCTATCGATCGGGATGATTCTGTTGCTCTCGTTCGCGCTGGCCTGGATCGGTGCCTTCATCGGTTTGGCACTGAAGAGCATCGAGGCCGTGAATACGATCGGGTTCGTCTGGGTCTTCCCGGTGACGTTTGCGAGTACGACGTTCACCGAAGCGGCGACGATGCCGGGCTGGCTGCAGCCGTGGGTCAAGCACCAGCCGTTTTCGTTAGCGGTGAATTCGGTGCGGGGTTGGCTGACCGGGTATCCGAACGTTGGGAACGATGGCTGGATTGCCGCCGCCTGGCTGGTTCTGGTTTGCCTGATCTTTGCGCCACTGGCGGTCTGGGCGTATGAAAAACGCGCCGCGCACTAGCATGGATCAGGTTTCGAGTAATCGCACAACTGCGACCGATATCTGTTCGTCCGTGATCTGGATGTCGCACGTGATCGAGCGCTATACCAATGCAAATCTGCCCGCGTCCGGGTTGCCGGCAGGGATGACGCTGGTACGGATGTGGGCGATGACGGCGATCGCAGATGGCTCGAACCGGGGGGAATCGATCCGGATGACAGACGTTGCGGCGGAGCTTGGGATCACCCCGAGATCGGCGACGGCGGTGATCGACTGCCTCGAACAGCTCGGGTTCGTGAGGCGCGTCGCGGACGATCACGACCGGCGCTCGGTTCGGGTTGGTCTAACCAGCGCCGCCGAGGCCCTGCTCCCAACGGTTCGGACTGCCTGGGACGAGATCTGCGATCACCTCTGTGGGCCGTTGAACGATGCCGAGCGCACAACCATGCTCGGCCTGATGCTGAAGCTGGTCAATCCAGCGATGTAATGCACGGATCATCTGGATGTGTTCCGGATGAATCGATGATGAGCGCGGCGGCGCCGTGAAGCGGATATACCAGAAAGCCCCGGACACTTTCGTCCGGGGCTTCTTGCGATGATTTCGACCAGAGTGGTTATCGCGGAGTTGGTTGGCGCGAAGCCTCGGTCGACCACAAAGGTAGAGCCTTACACACGAAGGCGAAGTCCTCAGTGCAAAGATCGGCGCAGAGCTGGTCTCGGCGGAAATGACTGACCAGAAACATCGGTCAGGGACAAGCCGCAGACCCTACTGGCGAGGCGGAATCCTCGGTGAAAGGGTTGGCGCGGAGGTTGTCTGTGCTCTGGTTTCCGGTCCGTTTTTTTTAGGTCACAGACAAGCTGTGACCCTACGAGGGGAGCAGGTTTCGAATGGGGCTTCAGGTTTGGGCTTCTTTTTTCTTCGTGCTCATGAGCCGGAACAGCTTGGTGCCACAGACACCACATGTGCCCTGCACAGCTGGTCGGCCGTTCTTCATCGTTACTTCTTCTTCATTCTGCATATCGCGCTTTTCACGACATTTCACGCAGTACGCTTCGGTAGCCATTTGGTGTTCCCTCCAGATTCGTCCCCGCCCCGGTACCATGCCCGGGCGATATGGAACGATCGTCGATCACGCGCACTTCGGCCAGCATTGGCTTGCGATGATGCTACGTAGATCGATGGTTCGTCGCCAGCATGGACATTTTACAGGTTTAGGCACGAATGTCGAGGAATCCCAGCCACCGGGAGCGATCAGTCGTCGTCGGACGGCGAAACGGGATCGATGTTGGTCGGATCGTTGTTTTTCGGCGTATTGACCTGGCGACCGACTTCGAAGAGGTCGAGTTGACCGTTCTGCAGGGGGCGGAGCAATCGCTCCAGGGGGTCAGTCTCCGTTTCCTCGCGGGAGAGCCACTCCTCTGCATCGTCCGGATCGAGGATAACCGGCATCCGATCGTGCAGTTCGGCCATGTCTTCATTGGCCGATGTAGTCATGATCGCAAAGCTTTGGACAGGACCATCCGCCAGTGTGGCCTCATCGTAGAGACCGGCCAACAGCATCAGCGGTTCGCCATTGAGCCTGATGTAGAACGGTCGCTTGGTTTTGGTGTCGATGCGCTTCCATTCAAAGAAGCCGTTGGCTGGAACGATGCAGCGGCGATGTTTCAGAAGCGACTTGAACATCGGTTTTTCAGCGGCTGTTTCGGAACGGGCATTGATCGGCATGACTTTCGGTTTGGTATCGGGTTTCGTCCATTTGGGAATCAGCCCCCAATGCATCCCCCGAACAACCCACTCCCCGTCGTCCTCGAACAGGACGGGGAGGATCTGGCTGGGTGAGGCGTTCCAGGTGGGACGAGCGATGAAATCGTAGCGGAGCGGAACCTGAATGAGTCGCTCGCTCAGTTCCTGATAGTCCTCGATGACATAACGTCCACACATGGGTTTAACTCCCTGAATATCGGCTAGTGGCGCATCACCTGGCTGGTCTCAGGCAGCGGATCGATGGGATGGATGATCGTTGATTGGATCGACCGATGCCAGCGGTGAAGGTGTACTGCCGCGGCGTCGCTCGATCACGGCGCGATGCTCGAGCCGAACAACCTGGTCCTCCCGTTCGGCCTGCGGTTTCGCAGAACGTGACGATCTGTCCATGAAGAGCGGGAAGAGCGCCATCGCCGCAAAGAGGACGACCCAGGAACCGAGCATGACATTCAGGAGAAGCGTTGCCATTTGAATGATCCTTTCCGCCGCGAACTGCGGCGAGCATGTGAGTAAGGCGTTTGCCGTTTGCGTTCATCGATCCGGACTGATCACTTCCGAACCTTTGTTCTTTACGAACACATGTTCGCACGATCGTGACTCGTTGTCAATGGTGTACGTGCAATATGCGGACCGCGGTTGCAGCGGCACCCTGCAGGCACCGATTGGGCGTGATTTCGCGAGTGCGGCGACATTGAGGCAGGCACATACTTTGGTGCAATGGCTATAGACAGATCGAAATATGTGTGTAGACTGCTTTTTCGACATGCGATTGTTCGATACGCTGGCACAGGGTCGTGTATCGATCGCCAGCGGTACTGATTAGACGACACTATTCTCCGGAGTACTGTTCGCCCGGTTGCGTTGACATCCCTGTTTCGGGACCGATCGATCCAATGCTGGATGATCGCTCCTGCTCCTCCACATCGGCGTGGCTGGACCCATCGGCACTACCCAGACTGCACCTGCAGACCGAGGCGAACTCCGTGAAAACCGGACTCCGAATTCTCCGTTATCTCAGACCTTACTGGCTCAATATGGTGGTCTTTTACTCCGCGCTGTTCATTGCGATGGGGTTCCAGATTGCGATTCCGGCGTTGATCGGTCGTGGTATCGACAACGGCGTGCTCGAAGGCGATATCGATTACGTCCAGAACATCGTGCTGCTGATCATCGGTGCCGCCATTCTGCAAGCGATCTTCACGTTCATCCGGACCTATGGCACGCACGTGCTGGCCGAGCGCGTTGGTAACGATCTTCGCGATCAGCTCTACGCCAAGTTCCAGGAACTACCGTTCCAGTTCTATGATCGATCCCAAACCGGCCAGCTGATGTCGCGGGCGACGGATGATATCAACAACATCCGGACAATGCTCATGTTCGCAGTGCGGGCGATTGTCCAGGCTGTCGGGTTGATGGCGGTGATCATTGTGATCATGCTCAGTACCAATATCTGGCTCGGGCTGATCGCGCTGTCGACGATGCCGTTCCTGATCTGGTGGGCCCTGCGTTTCGGTGTGACGATTCGCCCGATCTTCCTCGGGATCCAGCAGCAATTCGGGTCGATGACCTCGGTACTGCAGGAGAATGTCGCGGGCGGTCGCGTGGTGCGATCGTTTGCCCAGGAACGAAATGAATCAGAGCGATTCGAGGAAGAACTCGAGGAGCTCTTCCAAAGAAACATGCGCGCTGCCCGCAAGTGGTCATTCCAGTATCCGTTGAGTCTTGGCGTGAACGGGCTGAGTCTGGCCGGTGTGGTTTGGCTCGGTGGTTACCTCGTGATCACCGGACAAGTCACGATCGGGACGCTGGTCGCCTTCGAGCGTTACACGGCGCAACTCAACGAACCGGTCCGCTGGCTGGGTATGGTTGTCGACCGCACGGCCAAGGCGTTCGCGTCGGCCGACCGAATTTTCGAAACACTGGACACCAAATCGGCGATTGCGAATGGCGCCAACGCGCAACCGCTGCCAAACATGAATGGGGTGGTTCGCTTCAACGATGTCTCGTTCCGCTACCGTGGAGCGCGCGAGGAGGCGTTGCACAACGTTAGCTTCGAGGCTCGCCCCGGGCAGATCGTGGCGTTGGTGGGGGCAACCGGTTCCGGCAAAAGCTCGGTGATCAGCCTGATCCCGCGCTTTTACGATACGGCCAGTGGCGATGTGACGATCGACGGCGTCAATGTCCGCGATATCGAACTCTCCAGTCTGCGAGACCAAATCGGGATCGTAATGCAGGAAACGTTCCTGTTCTCGGTCACGGTTGGTGAAAATATTGCTTATGGACATCCCGAAGCAACGCCTGAGCAGATTGTGACCGCAGCCAAGGCGGCACGGGCCCACGAATTCATCATGCGGATGACCGAGGGATACGACACGGTTGTCAGCGAACGTGGTGTCACGCTGTCTGGTGGGCAGAAGCAGCGCCTGGCGATTGCCCGGGCCTTGCTGGTCGATCCTCGTATCCTGATCCTCGACGATTCGACTGCCAGTGTCGACAGCGAAACCGAACACGAGATTCAGCGCGCCTTGCGCACGATGATGCGCGATCGGACGTCTTTCGTGATCGCCCAGCGGCTCGGCACTATCCGCGATGCCGATCACATTCTGGTGTTCGACGATGGCCGGATCATTCAGCAGGGTGTTCACGACGAACTTCTCAAGGTCGAGGGGTTCTATCGCGAGTTGTACGACCTGCAGTTGCGAGATCAGGAAGATGCCTTCAACAAGCTCGATCAACAAGTGGAAGAACCGTTCGCTGTGATACCTGAATCCGATGCTGCTGTGCTGACTCCGGTGATTGCTCGCCGATCCACTGGAGGTGCCTGAGCATGGGTCAGCTTCGCATCAATCCGGACGATGACATTCTTCTCGGCAAGGCCTACGACAGCAAGATCACGAAGCGGCTGCTCCAGTTTCTGGTTCCCTATGGCCCACGGGTTCGCCTGACGGCGTTGATGGTGATCGTGGTCACTGCCTGCGATCTGCTGTTGCCCAAACTCTTCAGCATGGCGATCGATGAGGTGACCAGCACCCAGCGTCTCTGGGTGGTCAACGTTATCGGCATCTCGTTCGTTGTCACCGTCGTCATCCGCTTTCTGGGCATGTGGGGGCAATATTCGAATACCCGGTGGCTCGGGAACCGGGTGGTCTTCGATATTCGCAACAAGATGTTCCGCCACCTCCAAAGCCTGAGCATCAGCTATATCGATAAACGAGGTGTCGGTTCGGTGATGACGCGCATCCAGAACGATGTCGCGGTGCTTCAGGAAATGTTCTCGGACACGATGAGCGGTATCGTCAGCAACTTTCTGGTGCTGATCGGGATCATCGTGATCATGCTGCTGACGAACTGGAAGCTGGCCCTGCTTTCGTTCATCGTGATTCCGATCATGCTCCTGATCATGCGGTACTGGCAGGGGTACGCCAAGTCTGCGTACCGCGTGACCAGGCGAACGATGGCGATCGTCAATGCCAATCTGGCCGAGAGTATTTCCGGTATGCGTGTGGTGCAGGCATTCACCCGCGAACCGGTGAACATGGATCACTTCAAGGAAATCAACAACAACAATCTGGTGGCGTCGATCAGTGCGGCCCGCTACTCCTCGCTGCTCTTTCCGCTGGTCACCTTTTTGTCGGCATCGGCGACGGCGACGATCATCTACGTCGGTGGTCGTTTTGTGCTGGACGAAACGCTTTCGATCGGCGATCTGGTGCTGTTCGTTGCCCTGATCGACCGATTCTTTGCGCCGATTCGCGATCTCAGTCAGCAGTACTCGACCCTGCAATCCTCGATGGCAGCGGGGGAGCGCGTGTTCGAAGTGCTCGATGTCGAAGCCGAGGTTCAGGACAAGCCCGATGCCTACGTTCTGCCGCCGGTCAATGGTCGGGTCGATTACAACCAGGTGACGTTCGGCTACGGGTCAACGCAGATTCTTCACGATATCGATTTGCATGTGGAACCGGGCGAAACGATTGCGTTCGTGGGCGAAACCGGAGCTGGCAAAAGCTCCATGGTCAATCTGCTGATGCGATTCACCGATGTCTGGGATGGCAGCGTGACGATCGACGGTCATGACGTACGTGATGTGACGCAGGAATCGTTGCGTTCGCA
>JBBJOX010000014.1:15063-17802 GCA_037724245.1 Thermomicrobiales bacterium
CGCAGCTCGGAATCGTCTTGCAGGACACGTTCCTGTTCGGCAGCACGGTCAAGGAAAACATCAGTTACGCGCGGCCGGACACCCAGATCGAGGACATCATTGCCGCAGCGAAGGAAGTTGGCGCCCACGACTTCATCGACAAATTGCCACAGGGCTACGATTCACCGGTGCAGGAACGCGGGACCAGCCTCTCTGTCGGTCAGCGTCAGCTCGTGTCGTTCGCCCGGGCTCTCGTCGCCGATCCGCGGATTCTGATTCTCGATGAAGCGACGAGCAGTATCGATACGCAAACCGAGCGAATGATTCAGACGGCGCTGAAACGATTGCTGGTCGGGCGCACATCATTCGTGATTGCGCACCGGTTGTCGACGATTCGCGAGGCGAGCAAGGTTGTGGTGATGCACCTCGGCCGTATCGTCGAGATCGGTACGCACGATGAGTTGATCGCCAAGGGTGGCATGTATTACGGGTTGTACACGATGCAATGGCGGGGGCAGGACGCGGCTCCGGGCGAGGAAGCCTGAGGTCGTCAGGTCCGGGTCGGCGGCGGGAGTTTGCGGGTGCGATGCCGCGGCTCGGACCCTACGGTTGGTGGCGGTCTCAGCTTGTCTGTAACCTAAAACCACCGGCATGCAGACCACGGCAGAGACGAGCTCTGCGCCTACCGTTGGACCAGAGTGTCAGACTTCCGGGGTTTCCTCGCCTTCGAGGGTGACGTTCCAGAAGGTCCAGGCGGGCATGTTCTGGTAGCCCAGTACTTCGCGGCGGTGGGCCCGGACATCGACGTTGTCACAAATCTTGACGAACGGCAGATCGTTCCAGATCCAGGTTGTCCACGTATCGACCGCGGCACTCATCGCTTCGTCCGAGGTCGCGATCAGCATGTCGGTAACGGCACTGTCCTTGGCCGAATTCTCCCAGAATCCTGCCCATGCCGGATTGTTGAACGGCTGTGTGACGGGATGACCCTGCTGAATATTTCCGCCGACAAATAACTCGTAGAGCCGGGGGTCGTTACGCTCTTCGACGAGGGTCGCCCAGTCGGACACCTCGAGATCGACGACGATTCCGATGGCTTCGAGTTTGGTTCTGATGAAATCGGCCAGCGCATAGTTGTGGGGGTATTCGCGGGTCGTCAACATCCGCACGGGTTGTCCGGCATAGCCGGTTTCCATCAGCAGCGCCTGGGCCTGGGCGATATCCGGGACGTTATAGGCTTCGGCGCCGGCCACACTAAACCAGGGACTTTCCTCGCCGCTGATCGATGGGTTGATCCGGACGAAATCTTCCCGACCGAACGCGGCCATCGCGGCCTCCTGCTGGCTGAATGCCAACTGGACGGCGCGGCGCATGCGTTCGCCAACAAACCGACCGCGCTTCATATTGAAATGCAACGCACTCCATTCGAATGGCGAGGCGATCAGGGTCTGGATCGAGGGATCGGCGTCGAGTGTCGCCAGGGCATCCGGCGGAATCGACTCGGCGAAATGATAGGTGCCATCGAGCAAGCCATTGACCCGGGCGACCGGATCGGAAACTTCGATGAACTCGATCGCGGCCAGCCAGGCAACTTTTTTGCCAGCCATTCCGCTCGGCTCCGCGTTGCTTGACTGGTAGCCTTCGAATCGCTCGATCCGGATCACGCCTGGTGTTTCGCTTTCGACGAGCTGGTACGGGCCCGTGCCGTGCATCCAGGTGAACGACATGGGAGTTACCGGGGCCTGATTGGCGACGTAGGCGGGAACGATCAGGGCGTCGGTGCCGGCGAGCAGATGCGGCAGAATATCGATCTGGCGGACAAATGCCAGTTCGATCGAGTTGGCATCGACCACGGTCATTGATGAGAGCAGGCTGAAGACATGCTTGCCAGCACTGGTCATCGCACCCCACCGGATCAGCGAGGATTGCACGTCGTTGGCGTGAAGGCGGGTTCCATCGCGGAAGAAGACATTCTTGCGGAGTGCGAAGGTGTGGGTCCGCTTGTCCTCGGAGAGGGAATAGTCGGAGATCAGCATTGGCTGCGGATTCATCTCGGCATCGAAAGCGAAGAGGCTCTCGAAGACGTGGTTGGCGATGAATCTGGTCAGCGTTGCCGAGGTGTAGGTTGCATCGGCGCTGTAAGGCGGTTCACCCACGATCGCAACCCTGAGCGTTCCACCCAGCGGTTCCTCGGTTGGCGCTGCTTCCTGGGCCGCCCCAACATTGGATGGCAGCAGGGCGGCTGCGGTAACCGCGGCCGACGTTTTCAGCAGTTGCCGACGATCGGTCAGAACTGGATCTGGAAGGTTGGGTGAGCGGGTCATAACGCTGTCCTTGCGATCGCGGATGGATCGATTGGTTCGGTAGACGGATGCAAGTAATGAGGCGATCGCTCGCGGGTTCGAACGTGGTTGGTGATGCGTGCATTGGTAGGCCCGGTAGTAAATGCCAATCCGAGTATATCGATACAGGAGCGACTGGCAATTCGCCATGGTACACCGCCCGGCGTCGTATCACCTCGAGCCGGTGAGATAACGTTTTCAGAAAACGCTTGACATGCCGGATCGGGCTTCGGATAATGCGGGCACGTCACGAACTGGATAACTGCATTACCCTGGGGCGAGTCCTCCGACTCGAATCGTGGGCCTTAACCGACAGATCATTGATGACATGCCTGTTCCCGGTGGAAACCTCTGGAGCAGGTGCAGCGACAGCTTTGCCATTTCAGGTCGTACCGGAACGTTGCAGGAACGGTTGAGA
>JBBJOX010000014.1:17812-18372 GCA_037724245.1 Thermomicrobiales bacterium
AGAACCAGGCTCTGTTCGACAGTACTCGAAATAAAGGTGACATCGATACCATAGTCCGTTCGATCCAGACCGGTTCGAGATGAGTCAGGAAAGGAAGGTCGCGGCGCATGATTGAAGCGAATCGATCCGTTCCCGGCGTTCCTGACCTCGGCATGTCGCGCAAACGCCGACGCAAGATCAAGTGGCGACGGCACATCGAGGGTTGGCTCTTCATTGGCCCGGTGATTCTCGGGATCACGGTCTTTCAGCTGGCGCCAATCGTCGTCTCGATCTTTGCATCGTTCACGAACTGGACAGGATTGCGCTCACCGGAATACGTGGGGGTCGACAACTACCAGAAGCTGATTGCGGATGATCCGTTCTTTCGGGAAACGGTTCGAAACACGCTCTATTTCGTGGCTGGGCATATTCCACTGACCATGATTATGGCGATGGCACTGGCGCTGCTCTGCAATTCGCAGATGCGCGGTATTTCGCTGTTCCGGACGGCTTACTTCATTCCGGCAGTGTCCAATGTCGTGGCAGTCTCGGTCGTCTGGTTCTGGTTCTACCAACCGCGC
>JBBJOX010000015.1:0-1977 GCA_037724245.1 Thermomicrobiales bacterium
CATAACAGGTATCGCCGCAAGCTCATTTCCAGGTATCGTCGCGGAGTTGAACTTCGATGGTAGGCGCAGAGCTTGTCTCTGCCTTCTGTCCACGAAGGCGAATCACGATCAATCAGATTTTAGCACCGTCAGACAAGCGATCCGCAAAAATCAACAATATGCACCATCGCCTCAATCCAGCAGGTGAGACATCGCATTCTCGAACGCCGCGAACGTTGTCGCATTCAGGCAAACGACCCGGATGTCCGACAGGTTCTCCGACAAATCGGCCATCGATCGAAGTTCTTCCAGCGCAATCTGCGCCGCCCGCGCTTCCGGAAACCCGTAAGCTCCCGTGGCGATCGCCGGAAATGCAATGGAAGCCAAACCATGCTGCACGGCCAGCCTCATCGACGATCGGTAACAGGATCGTAAAATGCCATCCTCACCTGCCGATCCACCCGACCAGACCGGACCGACCGTGTGAATCACAAACCGGCAAGGTAATCGAAAACCGGGCGTCATCTTGGCCTGGCCCGGAGCACATCCACCAAGCGGGCGACACGCTTCCTGCAGCTCCGGACCGGCCACCCGGTGAATCGCCCCATCCACCCCGCCACCTGCAATCAGCGACGAGTTGGCCGCGTTGACAATCGCATCAACCCGCTGCCGCGTGATGTCGCCCCGTACGACCTGGACAAATCCATCATCCAGCGGGACATCCTCGTTCATCCGGCTCGCATCGCTTCCTTGAGTAGAGCAGGTACCTGGGACGGACTCTCGGCGACGCGTACGCCGGCAGATTCCAGGGCCGCAACCTTCTCCGCAGCGGTACCCGTGCCGCCAGAGATGATCGCACCCGCGTGGCCCATGCGCTTGCCCGGAGGTGCGGTTCGCCCTGCTATGAATGCCGCCATTGGTTTCGTCACCCGATCCTTGATGAAGTTGGCTGCATCTTCCTCATCCGAACCACCGATCTCGCCGATCATCACGATCGCTTCCGTGTCGGAGTCGTTCTGAAACAGTTCGAGGGCATCGACGAACGACGTTCCGATAATCGGATCACCGCCGATTCCGATCGCCGTCGACTGACCAAGCCCCGCCTTCGTCAACGCATCGACGACCTCATACGTCAGCGTGCCCGATCGCGAAACCAGACCAACCTTACCCGGCGTGTGAATGAAACCAGGCATGATCCCTACCTTCGCCTCACCCGGAGTAATCAGACCCGGACAATTTGGTCCGATCAGACGCGCCCCGCTTGCCTTGACATAGGCGAACACCGGCACCATATCGACGACCGGCACGCCCTCCGTAATGCAGATCACCAGACTGATTCCAGCATCGACCGCTTCGTATATGGCATCCGGGGCAAAACGGGCGGGAACGTAAATGATAGAGGTGTTTGCACTGGTCTCCCTGACCGCCGCCGACACCGTATCGAACACCGGAATTCCCGCTACGTTCTGACCCTGCTTGCCCGGAGTAACACCCGAAACGACCTTTGTTCCATACTCGACCATTTGCGTCGCATGAAATGTACCTTCGCGACCAGTGATTCCCTGAACCAGAAGTCGCGTTTCCTTACCTACCAAGACACTCACGGGATACTCCTTTGCCGCATCGGCTGTTCGATTCGTTCGAGCGCGCTATGCGGCGCGGGAAACCTTGACGACCTGGGCCGCCGCTTCGTCCATGGTGTCGACAGCGATAATCCCCGCCTCGGCCAGAATCTGCTTGCCCTCCTCGGCGTTCGTTCCCGAGAGACGAACTACGATCGGAGCATCGACCTTGACCTCGGACAGCGCCTCGCGAATACCCTTGGCAACTTCGTCGCCGCGCGTAATCCCACCGAAGATGTTAATCAGTATCGCATTGACCGCCGAATCAGCAGTGACTAGGCGGAATGCCTTGGCCACCTGCGCCGCATTGGCTCCACCACCAACATCGAGGAAATTCGCCGGCTCTCCGCCTGCAAATTTCACGGCATCCATCGTC
>JBBJOX010000015.1:1987-6468 GCA_037724245.1 Thermomicrobiales bacterium
CAATCCGGCTCCGTTGACGATGCAGCCAATCGTGCCATCCAGCTTCACGAAGGAAATACCGCTGCGCCGCGCCTCGAGTTCGGTGGCATCCTCCTCCGCTTCGTCTCGCAATGCTTCGAGATCGGGATGTCGGAACAGGGCGTTATCGTCGAAGCTGACCTTGGCATCCAGCGCCTGCCAGGCGCCGGCACCCGTCAGGATTAGTGGATTGATCTCGACCAGCGTTGCATCGGTACTAATGTAGGTTTCATAAAGTTGCTTGGCAATAGCAGCAAAACCGTTGACCTTGTCCGCAGGCAACCCCAGTTCGAAACCGAGCTCCCGAGCCTGGAAGTCGTGAAATCCGAGAGCAGGATCTGCCAGCTTCCGGATGATCTTCTCAGGACGTGTCGCAGCGACTTCCTCGATATCGACGCCGCCCTCCGCGCTGGCCATGATCAGGATCTTGCGGTTCGGCCGATCCAGCACCACGCCCAGATAATATTCGGCAGCGATATCGGCTCCCTTGGCCACGAATACCTTGCTGACCAGATGTCCGCTGATATCCATGCCAAGAATCGCTTCGGCGGCCGCCTTTGCCTCTTCCGGAGAATGAGCGAGCTTGATGCCGCCGGCTTTGCCACGGCCACCAATGTGCACCTGCGCCTTGATCGCGACTGTGCCACCAATCCTCGCTGCTGCTGCTGCTGCTTCGTCCCCTGTCAGAGCCAGAATTCCCGGATTCACCGGAACTCCGTGCGCTTCCAGCACTTGCGCGGCCTGATATTCATGAACATTCATCGTCCTTGTTCCCTCCACGTTTGCGATCCGCAGATCGCTGGCTGCTTTCGTCCCTGTCGATCAGTTCCAATCCTTCACCTGTACATGAGAAGTGATCAGAACGGACCTGCCTTTTTCGACACCTGATCCTATCATGCGACACCACGCTGCGACGTGCCGTTGTCGTGTCCGCGAAAACCACTCCTCTCGAACTCGATCGTCAACATCTGCCTACCTGAAATCAGGCGCGACTGCAGAATGCAAACCCCGAACTCACTGATCCCGAAATGGACAGGTAGACCCGTACACAAGTAGTCATAGTACGAATCGTAAGTTGTTAAGTTAGGTCAGAAAGGGATATCCAGAGAAGAGTTTCCCCAATACCACTTGACAAACCGAAAGAGTGATATAATCCGGTCACCGAGACGTTTCGCGAAGTGGCGCGACAGGTTTGCAGAAAACCCCGCGCGGTGACACCTGTGCATGATTCGTTTCGCCGTTGTTTTTTTCAGGTGTGCCGTGAAGTCGTCACGGTGAGAGAGGTTCATAGGTAATGAGTGATCGAACGCTGACCTGCCGCGATTGTGGGCAGGAATTCGTGTTCACCCAGGGTGAGCAGGAGTTCTATCAGCAGCGGGGATTTTCGGACCCACAGCGATGTGGAACGTGCCGACAGGCTCGCAAAACCCAGCGCAACGCTAGCGGTGGAAGCGGCTACGGCGATAGCGGCGGATACGGCGGCGGCGGCGGAAGCTCGTATGGATCCTCCAGCGGCGGATACGGCGACGGCGGCGGAAGCTCGTACGGATCGTCCAATGGCGGTGGCGGTGGTAGCTACGGCGGCGATCGCGGTGGATTCTCCTCAGCCCCTCGGCAGCTCTTCTCGGCAACATGCTCCGAGTGCGGCCAAACAACCGAAGTCCCCTTCAATCCAACACCGGGCAAGCCGGTGTACTGTCGGGATTGCTTCCAGGCCCGCAAGGCATCTTCACCTCGCTATGACATGTACTAGGTTGTTCCAGTAACAGCACCGTACAGGAACGGGATCGACCGGCAACACTGTTGCCGAACGATCCCGTTTTTTCATGCGTGAAGTACTATGTGGTTCAGAACAACGCTCATTCATCTCAGGTCAGGAAACGTCGAATGACCGAACTCGCCAACGGTGTCGGTATCGGGCAATTGGTAAGGTCTGGAATTGGTGTCGACCTGAGACGCCACGTTTCGGAAAACCGTGTCGACTTCGTGCGCTGGTATCAGGATCCCGAGATCGCCGTCCTGCTACGTCACGACCTTCGACCACTGACTTCGATCCAGGCACGCGGATACTTCGATTCCATCGTCCTGCCTGCGTCTGCCCGAAACACCTGCTGGGCCATCCACGAACACGAAACCGATCTCCTGATCGGCTCGACTGCGGTGACCGACATCGACACGACGGCGCGCTCCAGCAAGTTCCGCATCGTGATCGGGGAAAAGGCAGCCTGGAGCAAGGGGTACGGCAGCGAAGCTACACGCATCGTCGCCGACGAAGCCTTCACCAAGCTCGATCTTCGCAGAATCTGCCTGGAAGTTTTTACCCACAACCAGCGAGCCTTCCGAGCCTACCAGCGAGTTGGCTTCGTCGAAACTGGCCGCCACTCCGAGTGGGTACCCCGGGTTCGTCGTGAACTCCATGTCATTGAAATGGAGCTTCTGGCCGAACATTTCATTCGCTGACAACCCGTCGCCGCGATCGGACATGGGATGCGGAACGCGCCACCCAATGGCGACGCGTTCAACGTGCATCGATCGAATTACCTGGATGGGCTGGCGGACGTCTCTATCGGAGAAAATCGACGCAGCGACCGTGCCAGCGCACTCCGTGTTTCGTGGCTTAATCGCAGGAGCTCCGCCCGCGCATCCGAACTTAGTTCGATCTGGCCAAAAATACTGTCGAGTTCGACGTCGATAGCCAGAGCACTCTCTTCTTCGTTGCGCAAGGCACTCAGATCGGAACCCAGGGAATCTGCGATATGGTCGAGTACATCGTAGGAAGGTACAGTCAGTCCTCGCTCGATCCGGCTCAGGTGGGATGGAGAGATACTTGCCATCTCCGCCAGCATATTCAGCGACATCTTCTTTTGATATCGGAGCGCCTTGACCGTGGGACCAATTCTCTGCCGAACTGCGGGATTATCAGATTTGCGAATCATGTGGGGAAACTCCTCTTACCCGTCAGCTCGGCCCAGCCGAGTGAATGGAGTAACGCTCCGCAAACAGAATCAGGAGATTCTCCAGACCTGATAGTGCATCGCGCATCAATTAGGTAGCAACCTTGCCTGAGACAGGAACTTGGCGCTTCAGACACAGGCCCCACCCCGCTTCATCCGCAAACCAGATGCTATACAACAATATTGTCGCTTGAGTTAGCCAAAAACGCCACCCTCTGGCCATGGGCCATTCGGATGGAATCCTTACACGCCATCAGACACATAGGCAGCCATCCGCATGGGTTCGCAATCGGCTATGGTTACACGCAGCGAAACTCTTGCCGTATTGAGTTCGTACATAGATGTAGCAAGTAGACCCGCAAGTTTCAGACGCATATCCGACACTGCATTTCGGGCACTGCACATCAAGAGGATGTCAGGATCATGGCGACCAACAAGAAACAGCGTTCCACAAAACCACTCCTCCCGAGCATTGAATCCCCCGCCGATCTCAAAGGTCGTTCCCAGCGCGAACTCGAACAACTCGCCGCCGAAATCCGACAGGAACTGATCACATCGGTCACGGCCACTGGTGGCCATCTTGGCGCCAGCCTCGGTACCGTCGAATTGACCCTCGCCCTCCACTACGTTTTCAGCACCCCGCGCGACAAACTCGTCTGGGACGTTGGACATCAGGCGTATGTCCACAAGATGCTGACTGGACGCCGACTCATGTTCCCGACCCTGCGTCAGGAAAACGGCATGTCTGGATTCCTCAGCCGGGACGAGAGCGAGCATGATTCGTTCGGTGCCGGTCACGCCTCCACCTCAATTTCAGCTGGCCTCGGCATGTGCGTCGCCGAGCAGGCCAAACCCGCCGACGAACCTCACGGCGATGTCGTCGCCATCATTGGCGATGGTGCTCTGACCGGTGGCATGGCATTCGAAGCACTCAACAACGCCGGTATCCTGAACCATCCATTCATCGTCATCCTCAATGACAATGAAATGTCGATCGCTCCCAACGTCGGCGCCCTTAGCAAATACCTCGATCGTGTTCGCACCGACCGACGCTACAACCGCGCCAAGGACGAAGTTTCCGATCTGATCGAACGCCTGCCCCAGGGTGAAATGCTCGTCGAGTTTGGCAAGCGCATGAAAGACTCCTTCAAGGAGTTCATCTACCACTCGATGATCTGGGAAGAACTCGGTTTCACCTACATTGGCCCGGTCGATGGCCACAACATCCGCGATGTCGTGCAAGCGCTTCGCCGAGCCCGCGATGTCCAAGGTCCAGTGTTCCTGCATGTACTCACGCAGAAGGGCAAGGGGTACGACCCAGCCCTGACCGACGTAGAGCGCAGCCACGCCGTCAGTGCCCCGTCGAAACCCGGATCCAGCAGCGGTTCGGCTGCGCCAAAATACCAGGACATCTTCGCCGACACCCTGATCGAACTCGCCAAAACCGACGAGCGGATCTACGCGATCACGGCTGCCATGCCAACCGGCACCTCGGTCGGAAAATTCGCC
>JBBJOX010000015.1:6478-18117 GCA_037724245.1 Thermomicrobiales bacterium
CGATGTCGGGATCGCCGAGCAACATGCTATCACCTTCGCCGCTGGTCTTGCGACTGCCGGCCTCCGTCCCGTTGCCGCGATCTACTCGACATTCCTCCAGCGTGCCTACGATCAGATCATTCACGACACCTGCCTGCAGAAACTTCCGGTCATCTTCGCCATGGACCGGGCCGGATTCGCCGGTGATGACGGTCGCACTCACCACGGCATCTACGATCTCAGTTACCTGCGATGCCTCCCAAACATGACGATCATGGCACCCAAGGACGAAAACGAACTTCGCCATATGGTTGCCACTGCCATCGAACACACCGACGGTCCGATCGCCATTCGCTATGCCCGCGGCGCCGGACTCGGTGTCGACTGCAGCGAAACGCTGAAAACACTCCCCATCGGCAAAAGTGAAGTCCTCCGCGAAGGCAGGGATGCCGCAATCATTGGCATCGGATCGATGGTCGCTACCGCCGAACTTGCCGCCAGCGAACTGGCCGACGACGGCATCGAAGTCAGCGTCATCAACGCTCGTTTCGTCAAACCACTCGACGAAGAACTGATTCTGCAACTCGCCCAAACTTACGGAGCCATCGTTACGATCGAGGAAAACGCGGCCACTGGCGGATTCGGTTCCGGCGTACTCGAACTGCTGGCAACTCATGGAATGAACATCCCGGTCCGGGTCATTGGTATTCCGGATCGCATTTTCGAACAAGCTTCCCAGAACAGGCTCCGTGAACTCGCGGGGCTCGCCGTGTCCGATGTCGTTGCCGCGACCCGTTCAGTTGTGGCGGCGCGTCGCAACGCGACCGCAGCTGTAACCTCGCCAACCAATCTCGTCTGAACAATGGCCGAAGCCAGCCCGGATCCGCAAACCGACGCCGAACTGATCGCCGCCTGTCGGCAGACACTTCCAAATCTCGATGATCGTCAGGTCGAGCGTCTGATCGGTTTTCGCGACGCGATGTTCGAAACCAACCAACGCGTCAATCTGACGGCGATTCGCGATCGAAGCGAAATCGGCCGACGCCACGTCCTCGAAAGTCTCCGCCTCGTGTCGGCACTGGATAGAGCGATCGGGCTCGATCGCCAACCCGAGGTGCTCGATCTCGGCACCGGTGGCGGCATCCCCGGCCTGATCCTTGCCATCGCCCGACCCGACATTCCTTTCGTCCTGCTCGACGCGACCGGCAAGAAACTGACGGCTGTCTCCGCCATGGCCCAAACGCTCGGCGTGGACAACGTCACGACCCTGCACAGCCGGGCCGAGGACGCAGCGCATGATCTGGCATGGAGATCTCGCTTCACCGTGGTCACAGCCAGGGCAGTATCCTCGCTCTCAGCCCTGCTCGAGCTCGGATTACCCTTCCTCAAACTTCAGGGAACATTGATCCTCCCCAAAGGACCAGACATCGAAAAGGAACTCAGGGACGCTGCTACTGCCGCGACCATCCTCGGTGGAAACATCGCAACATCAGAGCTTTTGCCGCACAATGGGTCGCATACCGAAACGACGCTCGTGATTGTGGAAAAGCGACGCACCACACCATCAGCGTATCCGCGACGCTCCGGACTTCCATCGAAACAGCCTCTCGGCTCAGGCACTCCGGCAGCAAAGGTCCCCGAAGCGGGACATTGATGACAGATATGAGCACCGTTACCCTCGGTAGAGGTGAGCGAATCTACTACCGCAAACAGAAACTGCGAGGCGCCTGCTGGGAATACGAAATTTCCGGTGGCTGGCTCGTCGTGCCTCGGCCCGATTGCGACCGCCACATCCTCCGGCATACGTTTTCGTTCTTCCGCCCGCGCGAAGCCACGATCAAGACCTGCAGCTCAACCGAAGTCGTGCAGCGCAAGGCAGCCGAACAGTGGTTCTTCCCCGATCGCTGGTTCTCGTTACTGCGATTCACCACCGATGGCGATCGCACCGTTGGCTATTATGTCAACTTTTCACTCCCCTTGAAGGAAGTGCGAGCCAACTACTACAGCGACATCGATCTCGAACTTGATCTCTGGCTCGATCTCGATGGCACGGTGACTGAACTGGATCGCGACGAGTTCGAGGAAGAAATCGCCAACGCCCGACTCCCACAGGATTGGGCGACTCAGGTCAACCATACAGCAGCCGATGTCATTGCCGCTATTGCCGCCTGCGTCGATGAGCAGGGTCCCGACGTGGAGAAAACCCGCGACCCGGTCAATGGCATTCCCGAGTTCATCCTCCGTGCCTGATCTGAAAGAACGCTACACTTCGTCCGGATGCAACGCGTCTATGCGGTGGACGATCCCGATCGACCTGTCGTAGAGACTTCGCTTCACCGGATCACCAAGAATGGCCTTGGCCTCGAGAATCTCCCGCATCCGCGCCGGAGCATCTGGCTGCGTCGACCGATCCGGATGGAACTTCAGGGCAAGGCGCTTGAACGCGGCATCGATCACATCCGGATCTGCCATCGGATCAACCTGAAGTACCTGATACAAGGTGCGCCCCTTGAAACGCTGTACATGCTGCGCCCCACCGCCCGTGTTCATCTGCCGAACCCGCGCCGAAAGTTCTTCCTGCGACATCAACCGCCCCAGCACATCGGCATGCACGTCATCGGGAATGCCCCACTTGCCATGGCAGGTCATACATTCCATCACATGCTGCGAACGAACCTTGAGCGTCGGCACGAAATAGAGCGTCAGCTTGCGACGAGTCTCGTAGACCGAGAATACCGTCGGCTCGGTGCACGTCGGACAATCGTGGATAAAAAATCCCCGGGCTTCGATGTAATCACGGGCACCGATCAGTGGAAACACGATATGCGGTAATCCTCAATCTCAACACGTATCCTTCTCTCAACAGTACAGCATCGTGCAATTTCTCTCCAAAGGCGGGGTACGATACGTTGACCCACGATCGGAAGGTGAAGCCGGGATGACACATCAGGTACTTCTGCCACAGGTCACCTCCTGGTTCGATACGCTCGAAGATCGACCATTGCAGGAACTGCTGAAATCACCCGAAACCTGTGCCATCTTTTCGGCGGATATGATCAACGGCTTCCTGCGAAAAGGTCCCCTCGCCTCCCAACGCGTCGATGCTATCACCACGCCCGTCGTCTCCCTGATGCAACGAAGCTGGGATCTTGGTCTGCGTGACATCGTTCTTCTGCAGGATACGCACGAGCCGGAGACTCCCGAATTCGTGTCCTGGCCCCTTCATGCCATTGCCGGAACCGAGGAGTCATCGGTCATCACCGAAATTGCCGAACTCCGGTTCGCCCGTCGCATCACCACGATCGAGAAGAACTCGCTGAATCCTGCCATCGGAACCATCTTCGACAGCTGGCTGGCCGAGCACGACTACATCACGACCGCCATAGTTGTCGGCAACTGCACCGATCTCTGCGTCTATCAACTGGCGATGCATCTTCGATTACGTGCCAACGCCCACAACCTCTCCGCTACCAGAGTTGTCGTGCCGGAAACCTGCGTCGCCACATTCGATACTCCGGACCACCCGGGCGATGAATTCCACCAAATATTCCTCTATCACATGTCGATCAACGGCATTGAAATCGTCCGAAACCTGACCTGACGTCTTCCAAGAAAGCGAAGCTGGTGCCGCTCCAACCATCCGTTGCACTCGAAACCGATCTCTACCACGTCGATGCCGCATATATCGCCTGGCGCAACAACCTCACCGACACAGCGACCTTCGATCTTTACATTCGCAGCACACCGTTCGGCGGGGGCTTCCTGCTCTTTGCCGGGTTGCAGCCAGCGATCGAATACGTCGAGGCATTCGCCTACTCCGCATCCGACATCGACTTCCTACGGTCACTCGACAGATACGATACCGGGTTCCTGACCATGCTCTCCGGACTTCGATTCACGGGCGAGATCCTTGCTTTCGAGGAAGGCGACATTGCCTTTCCGAACGAACCACTGCTCAGAGTCAGCGCCCCATTCATCGAAGCACTTCTGATCGAATCCGGATTGCTTCGCGCTATTGGCGTCAGCAGCCTGATCGCGACCAAAGCCGCACGCATGACCCTCGTCGCCAGAGGCGCATCCTTGGCAGACTTCTCATTGCGGCGCGCCCACAACCCCTTTGTCGCTTCTCGCGCCAGCTTCATTGGTGGGTTCCATTCCACCTCGTTCGTCGACGCTGCTCGTCACTACGGCATTCCCGCCACGGGCACCATCCCGCACGCCCTGGTGCAGGCATTTCCGGATGAGCTCACTGCGTTCCACGCAGTAACAGCGACATTCCCCTCGTACAGCCTGCTCGTCGATACCTACGATCTTGCCAACGGGATTCGACACGCGATCGAAGTGGGCCAGGATAGCCGTGATCATCGCCTTCAGGCGGTCCGCCTCGACAGCGGAGATCTCGACACAGGCAGCCGACTGATCCGCACCGAGCTTGATGCTGCCGGTTTGACCGGTGTCAGCGTTCTGGTTAGCGGTGATATCGACGAACACCGAATCGACGCGTTGCTCACCGCAGGTGCTCCGATCGATGGCTTCGGCGTCGGTGGCAATCTCGGTGTGGGGCTCGGCACGGTCGATTCCGGAACCGTCGGCGGAGTTCTCGGCGCAGTTTACAAACTGGCTGCCTACGGAACCGATGCCTCAGTAGCTCGCATGAAAATTGCCGGCGATAAATCCACATTGCCAGGTCGCAAACGTCCCTTGAGAGTCGCCAACTACAACCACGACATCATCCAGCTCGAACATGAACCTGCCCAGGCGAATTCGAGACATCTGCTTACACCTGTCATGCGGGAAGGCACAGTTGTCTACAACTTCCCGACCCTCATCGAAACCAGAACCCGCGCCCTCGACTCCCTCAGTGCGCTCCCACCCAAGTTCTCAACGCTCACCACCGACACGGACTACCCAGTACACCTGAGTGACGAGTTACAACAGCTGACTCGCCACACCGTGCAGCGGATAGAAAGCGACAATGAACCTAGTTCACGATCATAGGGTCATTGCCTTGTGCATGACCTGATGCCTGTCGCCAGCCGACTTTCGCCAGGCCGACGCAGGAAGTTGCGACCCTAACCCATGGTATATGCTCGGATGCCCAACTTACTCCCCGTGGAGTGCCTGATCGATGAAAGCCGCGACGTCGTCTCGCAGCGTTTGCAACGCGGCAAAATCGATGTAGACCATGTGTCCCGTCGGATACTCCCTGGTCACAATATTTGCAGCTACATCCGGCGAAATGTTGCTGTGGCTCAACGTGTAATACGTCGCGTAGTACGGCGTTGCCATGTCGTAATACCCGGATGCCACGAACACATGCATGTACGGATTCTTGGCGAACGCTGCCTGCAACGCCTCACTCGTATCGGCATAGCCACCCGCCGCGTCACCATACGACCAGTCGAGACCACGCAGAATGTGATATTCGTCGTCGGTGTCGTACCCAAGTTCGTTACGCAGGTAGTGATTTAGTGCCGACGTAAATGGTGGTCGAATCCCGTACAGACTCGGGTCGTAATCCGGAACATCTGTCACGCCAGACGCATCGTACCCGGTGAATCTACCGTCCAGACGTCCGACTGTCTTGCGCTCGGTTCGCAACAATTGCTTCGTGTATTGCTGGATGTTCAGCCGCAAATTCGCCTGGTCGATGTATTCCGCATCGAGTCCGGTATATCGAACCATCGTCTCGATGACGTTCTCTCGTGCCTCTGCGGACAATCGGTCCCCGAGTGACAGCGCCGACACATAAGTCGATTCGACCCAGGCTTCGACCTCATCCAGAAATGCCCGAATCGATTTCTTTTGCTCGGACTTCTCGAGGTTGTTGTGATACCAGGCCGTGGCCGCATACGTCGGGAAGAACAGGGAATATGGTAGATCGTTCCCCTGAACGAACCGCGCCGTCTGCATGTTCAGAATGGTCGAGATTAGGATGATCCCGTTGAAGGCGATTCCCTTCTCGACCAGCAATCCAGCCAGGCCGGCCGCCCGGAATGTGCCGTAGCTCTCACCAGCCAGAAACAGGGGCGAGGTCCAGCGCTTGTACCGCGTGATGTACAGGCGGATGAACTCGGCAACAAAATCCAGATCGCCCTGCATCGATTTCGCGACCTTGCCATGCTCCTCAGACGTTGCCCGGCTGTATCCCGTATCAACGGGATCGACAAATACGATATCCGTCGCATCCAGCCAACTGAATTCGTTGTCGACCAGCTCGAACGGTGGACGCGGCATCCCACCATCGTCCAGCATCTTCACCCGCTTCGGTCCCAACCCGCCCATGTGCAGCCACACCGACGCCGAACCCGGACCTCCATTGAACGCGACAGTCAAGGGACGAATCGGAGCGTACAATGCCTGATCGAGGGTGTACGACGAGAAGAACAGACGAGCCATCAGCTCGCCTTTGTCGTTCCGAATCGGCATCAGCCCACAATGCGTCGTATACGACAACATTTTGCCTCTAACGGTGATCTGGTGTGAACGGACGATTGGGTCCGCAATAACATCTGTCAGCGGCGAACCCTCGATCGTTGGAGTCTTCGTGGCATCCGTGCGTTTGTCATCTTCGGCACCCATGTGTGACCGTCCTCTTCCGACTACCATATGCGTCAAATCCCTATTGCAGCAGACGCTCGGCGCGTTCCCGAATTGTTGTCTCGACAGAACCCTGGAATGGTTTCGCTGCCCACGGCAATTCCCCGTCCAGCTTCATTTCGGTATCAGTGACATCGAGTGTCCCCGACAACTTGAACCCCATCGCCTTCATCGAGAACGTTCCCCCGGCGTCTGTCCAGTTCTCCTGCAAATCTGTAACCTTGTCACCATATTGCTGCTTCATGTCCTTTAGCAGATTTTGCAGTCGCATAATTGCTTCATCCCGACCCAATTGATGCGGAACATTGACATTCATTTTCGGCACGCGACAACTCCCTTGAACCTTTGGAAATCAAGAAGCGAGAACGTAATTCTCCCGCAGTATCGACGAATGGAGCGATTATATCCCTACTCGAACCGGACCCCGGCACCGACCTCGAGCGGCACTCCGCTCGTTGGGCTCGACGGATGCGCATCCACGCTTCTCGGAATTCGTCCGGCCCGCCAGGCCAATCGGCCCGCTTCGACCCCCAGCTTCATCGCTTCCGCCATCATCGCCGGTTGCGTTGCCCTGGCCACTGCCGTATTCACCAGCACCGCCGCCGCCCCTATTTCCATCGCCAACGCCGCGTCCGAAGGCACCCCTATTCCGGCATCGACCACGACCGGAACCGAAACCGCATTGACGATCCGCTGAATACTGATCCAGTCCTGCATCCCCTGGCCCGAACCAATCGGTGACGCCAGCGGCATCACCGTTGCCGCACCCGCTTCTTCCAGCCGTATCGCTGCCACCAGATCCGGACTCGTGTATGGCAAAACAACGAAACCTTCTGCGACCAGTTGCTTCGTCGCCTCGATCGTCCCCGCTACATCCGGCCAGAGCGACGCCTGATCCCCGATCACCTCAAGCTTGATCCAGTTCGTTCCCGTGGCCGCCCGGGCCAATCGCGCCATCTTCACCGCATCAGCGACGGTATACGCACCAGCTGTGTTCGGCAGCAATCGATATTTCGAGAGATCGATTGCATCCAGAATCGAGTCCGAAGATTCGCCACTGTCTCCCAGATTCATGTACCGAATCGCTACGGTCACCATCTCGGTCCCGGAAACAGCCAACGATTCCGCCATCGACGCTATGTCCGGGTACTTCCCCGTGCCAAGGAACAACCGGGATGCAAAAGTCTCACCAGCGATCACCAGCGAATCGTGGTCGCCTCCGGCTACCGCTCGCACAATCTCAACATCGTCTCCATCCTTCAACTCGACATTTTCCCACGCCGAATGCGGAATGATCTCTCCATTAAGTGCTATCACAATCGACTTCACCGGAAGTTCGTTCCGGGCCACGAACCCCGCCACGGTCATCGCTACGTCCTCGAATGTATGGTCTTCCTGATTCACCTTGAGTCTCATCGATTCATTCCTTCATCCAATCGTTGGACTATCGAAGTACGCTCGCCCACCGTGGCGTTCCAGATCGCACCAAGTATGGCCACACCGCTCGCCCCGGCTTCCCGAACAGCTTCGACATTCATAAGTCCAATACCTCCAATTGCGACTACCGGAATTCCGACAGCCGACCCAACCGACCGCAACCCATCGAGACCTCGCGGTGGTTCACCAGGATGCGATGGAGTCGCAAAGATGTGGCCATACGTCACAGCGTCGGCGCTATCCTGCTCCGCCCCGAAGGCTTCATCAACCGAGTGAACAGACACTCCAACGAACATCCCGGAGGCAATGCGACGTACTTCCGGCGCCTTCAACCCGCCGCGACCGAGCTGCACTCCATCGGCTCCAGACGCCATCGCCACGTCGAGACGCCCGCTGACCAGCAACAAAACTCTCTTTGCCCGACAAAGCCCGGAAACGTCCCGCACATACTCGACCAGCTCGATCGTCGACTCACTGCGAATTCGCACCTGCAGACAATCGACACCGGCATCGAGCACCTGCTCGATCTCGGTGAGAGGTCGATAACCATCCACAATCGCTTGCAATTTGAACGTCAATCCTGGTCCTGTTCCCGACAGAAAACGAAACACCGTGCGCCAGGGCAACCTGGAAACACGGTGACTACAACAATTCGTCTCCGCGCTTCCCTCCGCCGGTCTGAACCGGTTCAGGTTCCAAGGGTTCATTCTCAGCCCCGTTACGGGACACCCCTAGCGCCAATGCGCGCATTTTAGCACGATAAACCGTGCTGACACGCTATGCTGAATCGATGGAATCTCAAAACTGAAAGGACATCCCCGGCATGGTTCGCAAACTCCGCACCCTTCTGCTCCTGACCGCATTGCTAGCCACGTTCTCGTCGGCTCCCTTCAGCGATGCCATTGCCCAGGACGACGACAACCTGGACACCTTTACGACCTGGGGTGCCGAACCTCGGCCGCTGCCAGTCGATGTCGAGGAAATGGTCGTGGATCGTATTGTTGATGGCGACACTATCAATCTTACCTATCCCGGCGACAACTGGTATTACCGCGTTCGGATCATTGGCATCGACACGCCTGAGAAAAATGGTCCCTACACCGATGAGGAATGCTACGGTCCAGAATCCTCAGCAGAATTGACCAGTCTGCTGCCAGAAGGCACCATCGTCTACGTCGAACAGGATGTTACGGACGAGGACCGCAACGGAAGGTGGCTGCGCCATGTCTGGCTCCCGTTCGCAGATGAGGATGGCAATAACGTCGAGGATGAAGCCTATCTCGTCTCGGAAATTCTCGTACTCGGCGGCTTCGCCGACGCACGAGCCTATGATTCCGAAGAAAAGCACATAGACCTGCTCGAGGACGCCGAGGAGGAAGCACGCACCGAAGACCTCGGCTTCTGGGGCGCCTGCTAGGATCAGCAAACTCCAGGGTCAACCGTCGTTCACGACGGAGGCGCGTTCGTCACGCTGAGCGCAACTAAACACCCCCGGCAGAGCCGACTCGCATCGCCTCAGCCCATGTCTGCACACAAAAACCAACTGTCATCCTGAGGCACGAAGATCCGTCATGGGCACCCAAATAACCGACTGCCGAGGCGAGCGGCGAAGGAACTACGATCAGTACCTGATCGTGAACCGATCGTCGTATCCAGGCTATATCGCAACGAAGATGCCTCTCTGCCTCACCTTCTGCCTAGTCCCGAACCGGAAGCACCGCGTTCGCTCGCGTGACTTCCGCATACCATCGGGCACTGTCCTTCAACGTTCGTTCCATCGTCGCGTAATCGACATACGTGATTCCGAACCGCTTCGCATAGCCTTCCGACCACTCGTAATTGTCGAACAGACTCCAGACAAAGTAGCCCCTCAGCGGCACGTCCTCATCCAGCGATTTCAGCGACGCCAATAAGTGATCGTGCAGATACACCGTCCGTCTTTCGTCCTGCACCCGGCCGTCGACTGGCGGAGCATCGTTAAATGCCGCTCCATTCTCGGTGATGTACATTTCGGCCGGCGCGTATTCATCGTGCACCCGAACCAGCAACTTCTCGAGTGACGGCGGATCCACTAACCAGCCCACCGAAGTCTTCTCGCCTTCCTGCTCCACCATCCGCATCTGCATCGGCGATCCCGGATCATGCTCGACATGGAACGGCGAATAGTAGTTGATCCCCAGAAAATCGGTTGGCCGAGAAATGATCGAAAAGTCCTCCGCTTCGATCTTGGGCATCGCTGCGTCGAACCCTCGAACCATGTCTTCGGGATACTGCCCGCGGAACACAGGATCGAGGAACCATCGGTTCACCTGACCATCCATCTGGTGTGCCACTTCGGCATCGGCTGCCGAGTCACCATTCGGATACACCATCGTCAGGTTCAGGGTGATCCCCGCTTTGGAATCGGGAACATTGCTTCGAATCACATCCATCGCCCGGCCGTGTGCCAGCAACAGATGATGCGATGCCGAAAGCGCCGCTCCGAGATTACGCAGCCCTGGGGCATGAATTCCCATCAGGTGACCGAGGAATCCCGCCACCCATGGCTCATTGACTGTGATCCAGTTCTTTACCCTGTCCCCCAGCCGACGCGTGATCGCATCGACGTAGTCGGCAAAGGCATCGACCGTGGCCCGGTTTCTCCATCCGCCAGCATCCTCGAGAACCTGAGGCAAGTCCCAGTGGTAGAGCGTCGGCCAGGGACTGATTCCGCGTTCGAGCAGACCGTCGGTCAGTCGATCGTAGAAATCGAGACCCTTTTCATTGATCTGACCACGACCGGTTGGAATGATCCGCGGCCAGGCCAACGAAAAGCGGTAGGCATTCAAACCCAGCTCGCTCATGATCTCGAGATCGGATTTCCAGAGATGGTAGTGATCGATTGCGACGTCGCCGGTGTCACCGTTGTGCGTCTTCCCCGGAGTGTGGCTGAACCGATCCCAGATCGATTCACCCCGACCATCCTCGGTTGCCGCACCTTCGACCTGATAGGCTGCAGTTGCGGCACCCCAAACGAATCCTTGCGGAAACGACAATCCACTCCGGGCAGAATTACTCATCCAAGCACCGCTTTCGCATTTTTGAACGACTTGGTGATTTCAGGAACAACGTCGACCCGGGTGTCCTGCTCGGTGATGTAGTACTCGACACCAGCCGCTTCCGCCGCCGTGAAGAACGTCCCGAAATCGAGATCGCCTTCGCCGAATGGCACATCGCCGCCCCGCACCAGATTGTTGCTGAACCCATCCTTCAAATGAACCAGCTTGATCCGGTCCCGGTACTGCGTCAGCACCTCAGCCGGATCGAGTCCACCGACCGACACCCAGTAGGCATCGAGCTCGAACATCACCTTGGCCGGATCAGTTACCTCAACCAGCATGTCGAACAGGGAATTCCCGTTCTCTGCCTGAACGAGGAACTCGAAATCGTGATTGTGATAGCCGAACTTGATCCCACCGGCCGCCAGCGTATCCGCATAGCCATTGAATTGCTCACCGTACGCTCGCAATGCCGATTCCGAGCGATTCTCCGGCGAGATCCACGGGATCACACCCCAGTCCGAACCAAGCATCTGCAGGTCGCTGACGACCTTTCCGAGATCTGCCTCGAAATCTGTCGCCGGG
>JBBJOX010000016.1:0-386 GCA_037724245.1 Thermomicrobiales bacterium
ACCGTCCAGTTTACCGAAGACGGTTTGCGAGAAGTTGCTCGGTTGGCCGATCAGGTTAACCAGCAGTCGGAAGATATCGGCGCCCGTCGTTTGCAGACGATACTCGAAAAAGTGATCGAGGAAATTTCGTTCGAAGCGTCGGACATGGCAGGTTCCACCGTTGTGATCAACCGTGACTACGTGGTGGAGCGCGTCGCCGATGCTGCGGATGACAAGGAACTGAGCGATTTTATCCTCTAACCGAGATCGCTGACGTGGCTTTTGGATCGGAATAGGGAGTCGGCACTTGTGAGTACTCCGCAGGCAGTGATCGCAGTCGATCTGGGAGGCACGCATATTCGGGTTGCCGTTGTGATTCGGGATGATCGTGTTATTGCCGTCGTTGC
>JBBJOX010000016.1:396-17726 GCA_037724245.1 Thermomicrobiales bacterium
AATGATCCACCGTGGTGCGATCCCGACGAATGCCTCCAATGGTCCGGACAGTGTCATCCAGCGAATGAGCGACCTGATCGGGCAGGTTGCCGGGCAAGTGGATGTCGATCCCGCTGCGCCAGTTGGTGTTGCTTCGCCCGGCCCGCTTGATGCCCGAACCGGCACCGTGTTGTACACACCCAACCTGCCAGGTTGGCGAAATGTCCACTTCACCGAACGGCTCAGTGAACTGACAGGTCGATCTGTCCGTCTCGCCAACGACGGGAATTGTGGAGCGCTGGGAGAGGCCAGGTTTGGGAGTGCGCAGGGAGTCGACAATCTCGTCTATCTCGCACTCGGAACCGGTGTAGGTGGCGGTGTGATCAGCGGTGGGAAGCTGGTTGATGGCGTGCGCGGCCTTGGCGCAGAGGTTGGACATGTCGTGATCGCGATGGATGGCCCGCGATGCAGTTGCGGTGGTATTGGATGTCTCGAGGCATTCATTGCCGGCTGGTCGATCAAGCGTGATGCCGAGATGGTGGCCACGACGTCGGAGGGTGAGACGCTCGTCCGGATTGCGAACGGTGGCGAGCTGCACGCTGGCGTCGTCGCCGAAGCCGCAGCGATGGGCGATCCTGCCGCCTGTCAGATCATGCATCGTGTTTCCAGAGCCCTTGGGGCGGGCATGGGTGCCTTTGCCAACATTTTCACGCCGCAAATGATTGTGATTGGCGGAGGTGTGGCAGAAATTGGTACTATGTTGCTTGAACCTGCAATTGAAGCTATGGCGAACTATTCGTTCGTGGATGTGCGAAGCGATCTGTCGATCGGATTTTCGTCCCTGGGGAAAGACACAGGTCTCTTCGGCGCAGCTGCGCTCGCCTTGGGGTACGGAACCTGAACCGGCATCGGGTAAATGCCAGTTTTGCACCATGGGGTTTGGGTAACGTGCACAAGAACAACGAAAATTCGTGACACAATGTGCAAGGCGCACAAAATAGGGGTCAAAAACTGGCATCTACCTTCTTGAAACGCAATTTCAGCGACTGCTAGAGTTCAGCGACACGGGCCAACCGTTAGAACCAAATGCACAATGATGTGGCTGATGCTCCTCGCATGAACGATTCGCACAATTGCTTTTCGTGTCTCACCTCCGGGGGAATATGATGTCTGCATACATCGCGAACCGCTTGCTCTGGTTCGTTCCCACGCTCTTCGTGATTACGCTGCTCACGTTTCTCATTCTCAAGGCGACACCTGGCAGTAGCGGGGTGGTTTCCGGTGGTGCCCAGCAGGTATCCGAAACTGCAGTCGAGCAGCTGGAGATCAAGTATGGTCTCGACAAACCGTTGTACGAGCAGTTCGGACGGTACATCTGGAATGCCGTGCAAGGCGATTTCGGCGAGTCGTTCGTCTACCGATCCCAGAGCGTGACCTCGATCATCGAGCGGACCTTTCCGATTTCCCTGAAACTCGGTATCTACGCAACAGTGCTTGCTGTGGTGCTCGGGATGCTACTCGGCATCATTTCGGCGGTTCACCAAAACGGGGCACTCGATTACCTCTCGGTTTGGGTATCAGTGCTCTTCTACAGCCTGCCGAACTTCGTGATGGGGTTTGTCCTGATTCTCCTGTTCGTGGTGTACCTGCCCAAACTGGGAATCGATCTGGCCTTCAACGTCGGTGGTCTGGCGACGTGGAAGGACTGGGTTTTGCCGACGGTTGCCCTGGCGGCGACACCTCTGGCAACCATCGCCAGATTTACTCGCTCGAGTGTGATCGAGGTGATTCATTCTGATTTCGTGCGGGTGGCACGTGCCAAGGGGCTGAGCGAAAACCGCATTCTCTACACCCATGTCATGCGCAACTCGCTGATTCCGGTGGTCACCTTGATCGGGCCGATCTTTGCGGCAGTTGCCACAGGATCGTTCTTCGTCGAAGCCGTTTTCAACATTCCCGGAATGGGTCTTTACTACGTGGAGAGTTTCGTATCCAAGGATCAACCCATGATCCTGGCGGTGACGCTTATCTACGCGGTCATGCTCGCCGCCATGAACGTGGTCGTCGACGTGGTGTACGGATTCATCGATCCGCGCATCCGTCGCTAGTTCGTTCTCCCCGCAATGACAAGAGAGATGTGATTCTATGGCGCAGACGGGAACAACAGGGACATTGACCGGGAGCGGGGCGATCACACCGTCGATTGAGGAGGCTGCTCCAGCAGCTCATCATCCGCCAACCCTCAAAGCGCTCGGTGATATGACCAATCGACCGCAGCGGACATTGATGAGCGATGCCTGGCAACGCTTGCTTCGCAACAAGATGGCGATCATCGGGCTTTTCATTGTGATTGCCTTTGGGCTGCTGGCAGTGTTTGCTCGACTGATTGCCCCGTATGGACAGGCAGAAGTGGTCGATGTTCGGCTGGCTCGTGAGGGCCCGATGTGGCTCTGGCCAATGGGGCTCGACGAAAACGGCCGAGATGTGATCAGCCGCGTGCTCTACGGCGCTCAGGTATCGTTGCTGGTCGGCGTGGTGTCGCAGGTAATTGTTCTCGCAATCGGGATTCCGATTGGAGCGATGGCCGGGTTCTACCGTGGCTATGTCGATAACCTGCTGATGCGTTTCGTCGATGTCGTCTACGCCGTGCCGCAGTTGCTGCTGGTGATGATTTTCCTGAACATTTTCGGCGCCGGGCTTGTCAACATTTTTCTCGGCATCGCGATCGTCAGCTGGGTCACGATCGCCAGGCTGGTTCGTGGGCAGTTCCTCTCGCTTCGCGAGATGGAGTACGTCAACGCGTCGCGAGTCTGCGGTGCGGGTGGCTGGTCGATCATGCTCCGCCACCTTCTGCCCAACAGTTTGACGCCGATCATCGTTTCCCTAACCTTCGGAATTCCGACGGCGATCTTCACTGAGGCTTCACTCAGCTTCGTTGGAGTCGGCATCATGCCGCCCAACGCCAGCTGGGGCCAAATGGTGAGTGTCGCCAGCAATCCGGGAATCGTGCAGGCTTACCCGCACATTCTCGTATTTCCTGTTTTAGCCATTGCCGTAACCATGCTTGGGTTCACATTCCTGGGTGATGGTCTTCGAGACGCTTTGGACATTCGCAGCCGCGAGTAGTCGGCGTTGCTGCACGACGCCAGAAAGGGAGGCAAGCATGCTTCCGGCTCACGCATAGCCGGATTCCGGGACCTGATTCGGGACTATTCCCACCTGTAACGAGCATCCGCCTGGAGGATATGAATGTCTGAAAACGGTCACCGAGAAGAGCAGGAACAACTGCTCGAGAAGCTCAGCAAGCGCCTGACCATGGCAGCATTTAGTCGACGCTCGATGATGGCGAGTTCCGCCGGAGCAGCAGTAGCCATTGGTATCGGAGCACGAACCGCTGGTGCGCAATCGACCCCGGCCGCCAGCCCGGCTACCGAAGCTGGAGGTCCAACCACCGACGAAGAGCAGATCTTTTATAGTTCGGCGCTGCAGAACGATCCAAGTTCCTTCGACTTCAACGCCGATCTGTACTGCGGCGCCGAAGTCGAAACCTGGGCCGGGTTGCTGACTTTCGATGCCGATGGCATCGCGATTCCGGATTGGGCCGAAACGTTCTCCTCGAATGACGACGCGTCGGTCTGGACCTTCAACATCCGCCCAGACAACACTGGCTGGTCGAATGGCGATCCGGTCACGGCTGACGATTTCATCTGGTCATTCACCAGATTGCTCGATCCACTGACCGCCAACGTCTATTCATTCATCTTGTTCGACATCTTGAACGGTGAATCATTCGGCACCTCTGGCGGCGCAACTGCGGACCAGCTTGGACTCGTCGCGATCGACCAGTGGACACTCGAGATCACGCTCGAAGGTCCCCGCGGCAACTTCCCGCAGAAACTTGCCTACACAGCCTGTGTTCCTTCGCACCGGCCTTCGGTCGAGGAATACGGTGCCGATTGGGCGCTTGGAGAAGTTCCGCTGGTATCCAGTGGTCCCTTCAAGCTCGACCAATGGGACAAGGGCGTCAAGGCAGTTCTCTCACGCAACGAAAACTACTGGGATGCCGCCAACATTCATCTGACGGCGTTGATCGATCCGATCATTCCTGCATCGAATCAGGTCAACAACTTCGAAAATGGTACCGGCGATCAGCAGCTTGACTGGTGCACCCTCGGTGCGGCCGATTACGTGCGTTTCCGCGACGATCCAGCTCTCGCGCCGTCATTGCGCCAGTACATCTATCCTGGAATCTGGATGATGCTCCCGTCCAATGGCGTGGCACCGTTCGATACCCTCGAAGTTCGCCAGGCGCTCAGCCACGCAATCGATCGCGAACGACTGGTCACCGTTACAGAAGGTCTGGTTCAGCCAGCCGCCTGCATGGTGCCGCAAGGCGTTTACGGGTTCTTCCAGGATCCTGCAATCGATGAAATTCAGGCCTACGATCCGGAGTTGGCGATCTCGATGCTCGCCGGTACCCCGTACGAAGGTGGAGCCAACTGGCCAGAGATTACCGTGCTCATGCGCGGTGAGGAAGAAATCTTCAATTCCGATGTCATGATTAACGATATTGTCGCCCAGCTTCAGGAGAACCTGAACATGGAAGTCAATATTGTCAGTCTGACCGAACAGGCATTCCGGGATCGCCTTTATTCGAACGCCGATCAACTCGTCTGGATTCGCTGGTGGTACGACTATCCGGATCCGGATAACGGCTATTTCGATATGTTCTATGGTCAGAAGGCGGCCGGCACCAAGCGACAGGCGTGGTCGAATCCGGAATTCGATACCATCGTCACTGAAGCCAAGGCCGTCCTCGATCCGGAGGCCAGACTCGAGCTCTACAAGCAGGCGGAAACCATCATCCAGACCGATGTTGGATATATCCCGGTTGTCTTCCGTCTCGATGTCTATGCCTTCAAGCCGTGGGTCAAGGGCATCACGGTCAACAGTCAGGGATTCACGGTACCGGATGGCAACATTTTCGTCCGTGCCAATACCCGCTACTTCATCGAGGGTCGCGAGTAGTCACTGAATTTTCATCGCGTTTTCACACAGGCCAGTCGGTTTTCCGACTGGTCTGTGTGCTTGTCTGGATGCGCATGAGATACTACGCGAGATTGAACCCATTGTGATCAGAAAGGACTCGCACACATGGCATCCGAGCATCCCACCTACGTCTGGTGGAAAGGCGAACAAATTCGGTGGGAAGATGCGACGATTCATGTCACCGATCTCGCCTGGTCGACTGTAGGCGCCGTATTCGAAGGGATCCGGGGCTATTGGAACGAGGAAGAAGAAACGCTCCACGTGTTCCGGCTCAAGGACCACCTGGAACGTCTCGTCACCTCCAGCCGACTCGTCCGGCTCAAGTTGCCATACACCGTACCTGAGCTAACGAAATTCTGTACCGATCTGATTGCCGCCAACGAGATCCGGGAAGATTCGTACCTCCGGCCACTCGTCTATTCCGACGGTAAGGGACGCAAACTCTCCGATACATCGATGGAGAGTTCACTCCTGATCAATACGCATCCAATGCCGAGCCACCTAGGAACCGGTTTGCAGTACAAGGCGAAAGTCAGTTCCTGGACGCGAATCTCGGATAACGTGATGCCGCCTCGGGTCAAGAACATTTCGAACTACCGCAACGGCCAGCTAGCCACATCCGAAGCGCTGCTCGATGGGTACGATACGGCCTTGCTGCTGAACCCGGCTGGCAAGATCAGTGAGGCTCCCGGCGCCTGCGTCGCCATGATCAAGGGCAACAAGTTCATCACGCCAGATGTGACGAGTGGCATTCTCGAAAGCATCACGCGGGATTCGTTGATCGTTCTCGCCCGCGAGGAACTTGGTCTGGAAATTGTCGAACGGGCCGTCGACCGTACCGAGTTGTATCTTGCCGACGAAGTGTTCACCCTCGGCACAGCTGCCGAAATCACCCCGGTAGTATCGATCGATCACTACGATATCGGAACCGGGCAGATCGGCGCGACGACGCGAGAGCTCGATCGATTGTACGAAGCGGTGCTCCGCGGAACCGAGAAGAAGTACGCAAGCTGGCGGACTCCGGTTGTCGCTGCAAAGGTGCTTGCCTGAAGCACATGTCCGGAGAGGTCTATTCCTCTCCGGCTTTCTCCCCGAACACGAGCCCGTACGGCCGACTTGCGTAGTCGTAGAGATATCCTGCGAACTCGCGTGATTCGTCAGTGGTGAACCCCAGACCCCTTTTCTTGATTTCGGAAAACTGAATCATGAATGTCACATCGCCGTTGGTGTAGAAGAAGTAGAGACTCCAGCGTTCGTCACGTTCGAGCAACGTGAAATCACTTTTCAGCAGTGACTCGTGCGTTCGGAGGTGGGCGTAGGCGTGTTCGAGGTTATCGACAACGAACCCGATGTGATGCCATAGAGACGCTGCCGACGTACCGAGCGGGGCATCGGTTTCGGTGTCGAAGAGGAAGAGCGCCGTCGGTCCGGTCGCCATCACGGTCAGATGAGGATCGTCCCGCATCACCTGCATTCCGACGACATCGCGAAAGAAATCCCTCGCCGAATTGCGATCGGCGACCGTTATGGCGAGATGATCGAAGCCAATCGTTTTCCATGGCCCTGACGTGCCAACGATCGGAACTGCTGACGCTGTCAGGATCACGTCACCATAGGTATCCTCAAGATCCCCCAGAAAATTATCAGCGAATACCTCGTCACCGGATCGGGTGCGAAATGTCAGTCGATGTCCGACTGTGATCTTTTCAGGCAACACCAACGGGAATACTTCGTGCACGATGTGGCCACGTTTAGCTTTATGTTCGAATCGAGCCTGATCGACGAGGAACATCACTGTCACAGGATCTGTTGAGCGGGATACGGCCATAGGGAAATCAGACTCCAGATTGACGCAACAAGCGTGCGGGCAGATGCACATGTCAAATGCGCACATCTTCGTATGCAACCACTATCATTGCCAGCACGTCCCATCTCAAGTGATGGCAAACGACCATCCCTTCGTTACAGACGTACATGATGATGGCAGAACTTCAGAGTCGCGGATCAAGGAGCAGGTAGATGGAACTGGAAAAGGGAAGACGGCGGACGCGCCAATCTATGAAAAGCGTTCGACCGCAACTTCGAAGCCTGGTGATGGCATTCATGTTGATTATCGCCATGGGAGTGGGCGCGGGGCTTGATCGGTATGCGTTGCAGACAGGAGTCGCCGGCGCCCAGGATTCATTCACCGAACTGTCCAATTTCGATGTGCTCGCCGATACCTATGATCTGATTCGGGAGAACTACGTCGAATCCGACGAGATAACCGACGAACAGCTTGTGTACGGAGCAGCCAACGGCATGGTCAATGCTCTGGGTGATGATGGCCATTCCCGCTTCATGAATCCCGAGGAGGCCGAAAGCTACGAGTTGAGTAGCCAGGGTCAGTTGCTGGGTATTGGTGTGTCGCTCGATTACACCGGTGGAATCGTCACTGTCGTCGCACCATTCGACGACTCACCAGCGTTCGATGCCGGAATTCGTTCGGGCGACATCATTATTTCGGTCGATGAAACGACCTTCGATGGTGTTTCCGAGGACGAACTTCCGACGGTGGTTACGGATCTGATCCGCGGTGAGGAAGGAACGGACGTTACGCTCGAACTGATTCACCTTGGCGAAACCGAACCGTATGAAGTTACCATCACCCGGGCCATCATCGAAATCAAGCCTGTCTCCTGGGTCATGCTGCCCGACAACGTGATGTGGCTCCGCCTTTCACAGTTCTCGGCCGGTGCAACTGATGGCGTGCGTGAAGCACTTCGCGAAGGCAAGGCCGCCGGCGCCGAAGCCGTGATTCTCGACCTGCGAAACAATCCTGGAGGGCTCGTCTTCGAAGCCATCGGCATCAATTCCCAGTTCCTGCCAAATGGAACAACGTTGTACCAGGAGCAGGACAAGGACGGTGACACCAAGCCAGTCAAGACTGTCGGCAACGACGGTGAGTGGTTGGAAGGCCCGCTGGTAGTTCTCATCAACAATAACTCGGCATCAGCAGCTGAAATCACTTCGTCGGCGATGCAGGCCGCCGACCGATCCGAACTCTTGGGTCAGACAACGTTTGGTACGGGTACGGTGCTTCTCCCATTCCAGCTTTCCGATGGTTCGATCGCTATGCTCGGCACCGAGCTCTGGTTGACAGCCGATGGCGAGCAGATCTGGAAGATTGGTGTGGAACCAGACATCGAGGTTGTGCTCGAACCGGGAGTGACCGTGGACGTTCCAGCCCTCTACGAGACTGAAGTGATCGATGAAGAAACGTTCTCGTTGGTCGAGGATAGTCAGCTCATTGCTGGATACGATCAGGCGATGGCAGAGCTCGAAAACTGACCTGCTGGTTCACCACACAGCGGGTAGCGATTCACACAGTCGCTACCCGTTGTTTGTGTTCAGCAATTAGCACCGACGTGCGTCCGTTAATGTCTGCGTGGTATGGTGAACGCGGTGTCGTTCTTCCAGACAGCGGACCATCTTTCCGACACCATGCCACGAAACATGAACGTTTATGCCACGAGGCGAAAGGCCACCTTCGGTGAAAATGTGTGCCGCAAAAGGGTCTGCTTGAATGATTTCAGTTGAATCCTGGCCGCAATCGGCGGTGCGAATCTGGACACTCGCCCAGCGTTTCCAGAAGTTCGTCCTCGTTGGAATCGTCGGGCTTGCCGTCAATCAGGGCGGGCTCGTGGTGTTGCACGGCGGGTTCGATGTGGATGTGATCCTTGGTTCCCCTATCGCCATTTTTTTCTCGATGATTGCAACGTTTTACCTCAACGAGGCTTGGACCTGGCACGATCGCGGAAGTGGGCGAATCGTCTCTCGCGCCATGTATTATCTTCCGATCAATATCGGAGGACTTTTCATTAATTGGGGTGTTCTTTACTGGTTGCATGAACAGTTTGATATGCACTATCTGCTGGCAAACCTGTTCGGAGCCGGAGTAGCAGCGATCTGGAACTTCTCGCTGAACAATGCAGTTACCTGGCGGGCCTGATTCCTGTTGTACCGCGTGGTTCAAGCCTGCAGTTCGTCGAAGTGTGGCCAAAAGTTTGGTTTACACTGGGCCGGATTGAACTGCGCATTCTCAGGTGATGCGATCCTCAGGTGCAGTAGACGACACCAGCAAGCCAACGACCTAATCGGGTCCTCCGGGGAAGTCCTATGCCATCTGGCACGATTCCAGGCGCCAGCAACGGGCCAGCAAAATCCGACACCCACAGGATCATTATGGGAGCCGGACCAGCTGGACTGTGCGCCGCATACGTGCTCAGCAAGGCGGGAGCCAGAACCACGGTTATCGAGGCCGCGCCCTTCGTTGGAGGTCTTGCGCGGACGATCAGGCGTCAGACTGAACATGGAGAATTCCGGTTCGACATCGGCGGACATCGCTGGTTCTCGAATAACGATGATCTGAACGATCTCTTTCGCGAAGTCGTTGCAGACGAACTTCGCTGGGTGAATCGAGTCAGCCGGATTTACTTCGACGGCAAGTACGTCAACTATCCGCTCAACATCGCCAACGCGCTGAAAGCAGTCGGTCCGGTTGCGGCAGCTCGGGCGATCGCCGATTACGGCAAGATCCGGGCTCTGCAGAAGCTGCGCCCGTCCGAAGTAATATCGATGGAAGATGCGTACGTCAATCAGTACGGACGTACGCTCTACAATCTCTTCTTCCAGGCGTATTCCGAGAAAGTTTGGGGTTTGCCCTGCGACCAACTCAGCGGAGACTGGGTCAATCAACGGACCAAAGGCATGTCGTTGACGACAACGATCAAGGACGCGGTCGTGCCATCCAGCGGCAAGGTTGTCAGCCTGATCGATCAGTTCATGTATCCACAGTTCGGGTTTGGTCGGTTCTCCGAAAAGATGGCGGAGAGCATCACCAATGCTGGTAACGAGATCAGATTAAGCCACGGTGTCGAAAAGATACTTCTCGACGGTGATCGTGTTCGCGCGATAGAGGTGCGAACCGCGAAGGGTAGCGAAATCATCGAAGGCGATCAGTTCGTCTCGTCAATTCCGCTGACCGTGCTGGTCAAGATTATGGAACCGGCCGCACCGGCCGATGTGATCGCAGCAGCAGACGCACTGACCTTCCGCGACATCATCACAGTCAACATCATGTTCCGGAAACGACAGATCACGCACGATACGTGGCTTTACGTGCATGATCGAAGCATCCTCTTCGGACGGTTTCACGAACCGAAGAACTGGAGTCCGGACATGGTGCCGAGCGATGAATACACGTCGCTGGTGGTCGAGTATTTTTGCACAAAGGGCGATTCGATCTGGAACATGACGAATGAGCAACTCATCAATCAGACAGTCAGGCACCTGGTCGAAGATCTTCATTTCATCCGGCCGGATGAGGTGATCGGCGGGTTCACTTTGCGAGCGACCAAGGCGTATCCCGTATACGATCTCGACTATCGGGCGCCGCTTGCGAAGATGAAAGCGTACATTCAAGGTGTGAAGAATCTCCAGTTCATCGGTCGGGGCGGATCGTTTCGGTACAACAATACGGATCACTCGATCGAAACAGGAATGCTCGCTGCCAGGAATCTCCTCGGGGAGCGGCACGATCTAGAACACGTCAATCTTGAGGACGACTACGATGAGATCAAGCATGGTGAATCGTCCGCGGTTGTGTAGTTCCCTCGCTGGACAAGAATGGGAAAGTCATGGAACAACGAGACGCGGTGCACAACGACGAACTCCAGAGTCCGGATACTGCGACAACGCCTGACGTTACTGATCCTCGAGTTCAGGAACGTACCAACTCGGGCGTCACCCGCGAAATCATCTGGATTGTCATCAGTGGTGCGCTTCTGATCTATCTCTTCGCACTCCCCATACGGATCCAGTACTGGCGATTCGACTTCATCGCCGAGTCGTTCCGCGAACTGCGGCGCTGGATGCTGATTCGCGATATCTGGGCATTTCAACTGCAGAATCCACCATCGTTCGGGAACGAACCTTTGGTTCAGGTGCTGCTCGTTCTATCTGTAATTGTGATGCTCGGAGGCTTCATCTACGGGTTGAGACTGGTTCTGATGCAGGATGAGTTAAAGCCACCGGTCGATCGCGCCAATGTCGGTTGACTCGGCGGTGACGCCCGAGAGTCGGCAGTCGCGATTGCCAGGTCGCGATACCAGTCTCTGGCTGCTGGCATTTGCGTCTGTTTCGATCTGGGTGCTCTGGCGAACCGGAGCCCTGAACTTCGCAGAGACAGTAACGCGTGACGGTGTTGTGTACCTGAACGGTTTCGCGACGGTGGATCATCCGTTTCATTCGATGCGAGCATTTCAACTCATTGAAAGTCTGCGTGATGGAAGTCCGATTCGTTGGATAACGTCGCATCAGGGCGGCTATCCCGTCGAGTTTTACCCGCTTGGCGTTGCCTGGATCGAAGAGTTGGTCTGGATTGCAAGCTTCGGAAGTCTCTCGATCTTTGCCGTTCACAAGTTGACCATCCTACTGATATTCCTGGCCCCGGGAGCCGGATACTGGATCCTCACCCGAGGTGATCGCAAGAGTCCGGCAGTTGGGTTTCTTGCCTTCGCCTTCCATCTGGGTATCGCCGGATACTGGATGGCCGGTGGCTACACCGAACTCGTATCCTGGGGTCTTGTTACCAACGTAACCGGGGCAACAGCGGCACTCATCGCTACGGGGGCATTGGCCCGGTTTGCCGTGCGTGGCGAGGCAGGAATGGCTGTGCTCGCAGTCGCGTCCATTACCATGGCAACGTATGCCAATCCTCGATCCCTGATCGCAGTCGCCGTGGTTGGTGTGGCCGTGGTACTCGCGTCGTTCTTTGCGACTGCCGGACCTCGAACATCTGTGATGACGACGCTCTACCGAGTTGGAGTTGTCGCAGGAGTGGCCGGACTCACCAGTGCCACCGAGATCGTGTCGCTGATACGCTATCGTGACTACTACTACTTCGTGAACTACGAGGCGTACGACGAGTCCAGACCGTATTGGGATGCGACGGTGGCCGCCATTTCCACCCCGCTCGTCTGGCTGGCATGTGGCGGTGCGATCTGGGCGATTCTCTCCCCAAGGTTCCCGGTTGCGAAAATTGCTGCGCTCGCGCTCGGACTCTACTTCGTCGTCACCCTGGCGCTTTCCGGGCAGTTTGGTGATGTCGACGTCATTCAGCAGCTGGAAGCGCCTCGCCTGATGCCCTATCAGCGCATGCTGATGCTCTACCTGGCGGCATTCTTCCTGGTGCGCCTGTTCGATGTGGCTGCCAACCGGCTCAGTGTCGGAAAAGAACGCGGTATCGCCACGGTCGCCACGGCGATCGTAACACTCGTCGTGTTCGTGACTCCGGTAGGTTCCATCGGTGAAGACTTTCAGGGTCTGACCGACCAACCACAGATGCCGATGAGTGAGATGGATATGTTCCGAAACGCCGTTGCGCAGGCCGATGCCGTCGCGCCCGATGGAACATCCATCCTGGTTCTCGGAACCCGGTTTTCATGGCACGAGCGACTCTGGGGTTCGCTCGAAACGGACAAGCCGCTCTATTACGAACACTGGCTCTGGCAATGGAACAATGAGCATGCTGGTCCAGCTCCACTGGAGAATGGTGATTGCACCTTCGACAACGACCGGGGGAACTACTACCCATGCCCCGACCAGACGCTGACGCCTGCCTATCTTTCGGATCATGGCATCGGAGCTGTGGTTGTGACCGATGTTGGCAGTTATGACGACACCCCGAATGCACGAGTCGCTGCCGAAGCAAGTACGTTGCTGAGCATCGTTTCTACCGATTCGAACTGGGATGTCTACTCGGTTACCGCACCGATGGCATTGATCACTGATGGCGGGTTGCAGCCGACCAGCATCGACGTCGAGAACGAGCGTCTGACTGCCTCATTCGTCGACGGCGATGGCGACGTACTGGTTCGTGTCAACTGGTTTCCGCGATGGCAGGCAACCGTCAATGGCGAGTCGGTCGACATATCCCGCGGCAAAGGTGGATACATGGCGATCGAGGCTCCACCGGGTCCGATCGAACTCGAACTAACGTACAGCATGACTGCGGTCGACTGGATGACCCGAATTGCCGCGGTGACCGGAATCGTTATCGTAATCGGCTTCTGGTTAGCATCCCGAAGCCATCGATTCAGCCGCCTTATGCCCAACCAGCAATCGGTACATCGATAATTGTCGGCAAGTCCCGATTCAACGCCGCTTCTATTTCCCGCTCCAATATCTCGGGCGAAGTAGCACGGATTCCGGCAATCCCGTAGGCGTCAGCCAACTTGACGTAATCCGGATTCACGAGATCAACCGCGATGAAGTTGCCCTCTCGTGTTCTCGCCTGTTCGTCCTTGACGGCGGAGTAGGCTGAGTCATTGAAAATCACAATCGGAAGTCCAATCCTGTACTGGACAGCGGTGGCCACTTCCTGCATCGTGAACTGGAATCCACCGTCGCCGACAACACAGGCCACAGCGGTGTCCGGCTTCCCGAGTTTGGCGCCGATGGCTGCAGGAAGTGCGAAGCCGAGCGTGCCGAAGCCATGCGGGAAGAGCCACGTGCGCGGTTGGGTGACCTTGTACAGGCCGCACGCAACGTAACTCATCATCGTCATATCCCATGCGACGATCCCGTCGTCGGGCATGGCACAACGAATCGCTTCGAGCCAGGCAACACGATCGGCACCGAAGGCGTCGTTTTCAGCAGACGAGCGAGCGAGCTGGATTTCGGCGATGCTCCATTCCGATGCAATTCGATCGATCCCGGATTCAAGTGCCAGCAGAGCAGCTCTGGCGTCGCAATGAATCTCGATCGATGGTTGTACGTTGCGGATCATCTCATTCGGGTCGATATCGATCCGGATTAGTGTGTCCGGAAAGGGGAATGTGAAATGCTCGGTGGATTGCACACCAAGTTTGGAGCCGACAACGATCATGCAATCCGCATTGCGAACCAGATGGTCAATCGGGTTTCCGGGACTCCAGAGTGCGCCGAGTGACTGTGGGTGGGTTTCAGGAAGGGAACCCTTGCCCTGAATCGAGGTCACGACCGGTGCATTGAGCCGTTCGGCCAATTCCATTAGCTCCAGATGAGCTCCGGCTGCGATCACGCCACCGCCGGCGTACACCACAGGGCGACGGGCATTGCGTAGTGCCTCGATGGCGAGATTTACGCTTTCGGTATCGAGTTCAGCGGGATCTACCTCATAGATGTCGAAGGTGACAGCGTCGATCGATTCGTCGAGGATGTCCTTCGGAATCTCAACATGTACCGGTCCGGGACGTCCCTTCGAGGCGTGCAGCAGCGACTCGATGAGCGTTGGTCCGACCTGTTCGGGACTGGTCACGCGCGTATTCCATTTGGTCAGTGTCGACATCAGACGCGGTTGATCCTTAAGGTCATGCAAGCTGCCCCGCATGCCATCCAGATATTTCCGCTCGACATTCGTCGACAGCACAAGCATCGGGGACGAGTCAGTGTACGCTTGTCCGACAGCGGTTGAGATGTTGGTCACGCCAGGACCGGTGATGACAAGGGCAACCCCTGGTTTGCCCGTAGCCCGGGCATAACCATCGGCCATGAATCCCGCACCCTGTTCGTGCCGCGCGAGAATATGACGAATGCTGACCGAACTTCTGAGCGCGTCATAAAGCGCCAGCGTGTGAACACCGGGAATGCCAAAAACGGTATCGACATCCATTTCCTCGAGCGCGTGAATCGCCGCTTCAGCAGCGTTCTCCTTGGATGATGGCTCGAAAAGCTCGATTGGCTCCGTAGCAACGTCGACGATGGTCACGCTGAATCTCCTTCACTGGTCTCTGCTGCTGCTGCTGCTGCTGCTGTTGAAGTCCGAAGGTTCACAAATTGACGTCCCTTGTTGGACACGATCCAACGCGTGCGCCCCCGTGCGTTGAAATCCGGACCGATCAGGCTGCGGGTTTTGGCACTGACGAAGAGCGCATCGACGAGGGCATCGGGGATATCTGTCGCGGTGACCATCGCCGCGGTCTGTACACCGGGAGCAAACCCGTCTGGATGGTCCTGAATATACGAGAGGAATTGCAGCATCAACGGATCGAGAGGAGAGGGTGGTGACGATGCCAGCTTATTCACGGTGAGACGACCCCTGCATAGGCGAGATCAGGCAATTTGGCGACCAAGGTGTCATTCCTGATATTCTGAACTCAGTATAGTTTCAGCTGTAACGACGGGTTTTCCCATACTCGCTATTTGAGGATTCAACGTTTTTGATAGGTCTTTCCCGGTTCCCTGAATTGAACTTTCGAGACTCGTCCATTCCCGGGGGTACGTTCGTCAATGCACTCTGGCACCGCGATCTCATGCGATTGTCCGATCGGGGGAGAGCGAGCGAGCATGTCGGTGCGCGTTGGGCCGACATCTGTGCCACCTACCTGGCAACGCTGACCGGAATCGACCGGGCTTACGAGGATGCCGACGAGACAGTCGAATCCTATCGAGTGCTTCACATTGCCCGGCTGGATGATGTTCCGGCCATTGCCCGAACCGCGTCCCGTCATCATCTGCAAAATCCGGACTTTCTGGTGATCGGGGATCGTGACGGAACCTCGATCGTGCAGTCTGCAGACGCCAAGTTCTCGGTGGAGACTGCGAAATCGAAACAAGTAAGTGCGGAAGTCGCTGCCAGCCTGATCGAGCTTGGCGCAGTAGTCACCAATCATCTCCCTTCGTTGACGCCAGAGTCGGCAATGATCGAGGGGTTTTTTCTCTGTCCGGATTTCAGCCTGACTCACTACATGATGCAGCGAACCCGTGGTCCACGTGGAAGCGTCAGCGTTGCTGCCACGCAGATCGAACTCGTACCGGTCACGGTGAGCGAGTTCAAGATTGGGCTGAGGGGCCATGCCCTCGCACTGTGGCTGGCCGAGAAGGATCGGTTTCCCATTCCGGCCGAAGAGAGCTTGCTGGTATTCCTTTACTACTACCGTCTGGCTCGCGCCTGTGTCGGTTGCTGGATCGACCAGACAGCACCGCTCCTTTCGCAGAAAGAACTCCCTGCCGAAGACGAAGTGGCGATTCTGCAGATAGCCAGTCGAGTCGGAGCCGAGGCCCTGAGTGGCTGGGGGGTGGTTCGGGCATGGGACGTCGAGGCGGAGTACACGCGACGCCAGCGCGCTGCGGTGGATGCTGCGACCTCATTGCCTGTTTCCAGTGCCGAATTGAGATCGACGATCGAGAAGCACGCCAAGGTCGTCGGGATCGACGCTCCTTCCCAGAGCAAGGTCCGACGTCAGGTTGGATCATGGTTTCGCAATCAGATTCGGCTGGAGTATGGCGATATTCTGCCTCCTATCGATGATTTTCCTGACTTACTCAGGCAGCTGACCGAGTCGTCGCGGCAACTCCGACCGGCACTACTTGCGGAAATAGAGATCGCCGTGCATCGCGCGGCGATTCTGGAGTCGGATGACGCAAACAGAAACGCCTGATTCGGCGACAGACCAGATACGTGACTGTATAATCGCCTGACAAAGCGTAGCCAGGAATGTGACTGATTCTCGATAATTCAGCGTGGCGTTGTTGCATCGACACGTGGCCGTTGTTCCTGGGACGTCGGCTTGGTACTAATCTGTTTTGAGGGGAGCACGAACGCTATGGTGGAATCTCGATCGAACGGCGATGCAAAGACGCTGGTTCAGGTGACAGTCAACGGTGTATCGCGGGAAGCGGCCGTTGAAGATCGGACCCTGTTGGTCCATTTCCTTCGGGATCATTTGAATCTGACCGGCACACATGTTGGTTGCGACACAAGCCAGTGCGGTGCCTGCGTGGTGAATGTCAACGGATTGACATCGAAAAGCTGCACCATGTTCGCCGTACAGGCACAAGGCGCCGACATTCGGACAATCGAGGGAGTTGCCGACGAGAATGGCTACCACCCGGTACAGGAAGGTTTCTGGGAGAAGCATGGTTTGCAGTGCGGATATTGCACGCCCGGCATGATCATGTCTAGCATCGCCCTGCTCGAGCGTAATCCAGATCCGACCGAAGATCAGATACGTCACGAACTGGAAGGCAACTTTTGCCGCTGTACCGGGTACCAGAACATTGTGCGGTCGGTTCAGTACGCCGCCGACAAGATGAACGGGAAAAGCGACGCAGCAGACTGACAGATCGACTCAATCTCCACACCAGGTATTCCACCATCTCATTCTGTTCGTGAGACACCTTGATGGAGGGTTCCAATGAGTGATCAGGCAGTCGAATCGCACAAGTATGTCGGTCAATCAATCAAGCGACGGGAAGACCCAAGACTGATCTCGGGACAC
>JBBJOX010000017.1:0-10928 GCA_037724245.1 Thermomicrobiales bacterium
GTGTGTCGACGGCGGGGGTGGGGTGTCTCCTGGACGCCAACTCAGTGTTTTGCGATGGATGGCTGGCCACTCAGGTGGTCTGGCGTTCGGAGGACGTTTCTGTGTTGATGCATCAGCCCGGCGTGGAGCAGGAGTTGCTTTCCCGCGCTCCCTTCAGGTGGCAGGCGCGTCGAGACCGTACGATGTGCTGACCGCCGCCGGTTAGCGCCAGCAGAACACTTACAATCAACTGAATTCCACACGAACACACCGCACGCGTTGACGAAGATCAGTACCTGGCATGTGCAGCACAGCGACTCGGGGAGAGTGCAAGCCCGGGATACACGCAGTTCCAGCGAACGCGCTTCCGAGCGTCCGACCGAAGAAAGAGCGCAAGCTCAAGTAGGTTCGAATGGGTGGCTCCCATGGGTGAAACAGCCAAGAGATGCAGCTGCCGTCGACGTGTGTCGACGGTGTTGCAAGAAGGGTGGTACCGCGAGACGAGACGCCTCTCGCCCCTTCAGTTCAGGATCCTGGATCGCATTCCACGTCCCGAACTGGCGATCTCATGACCATGAGAACCGTGAACAAAGGGGTATTGCCATGTCTTCATCTTCCGCGACCGACGCACTTCAGCCCGATTTCGAAACACATCCGCATTTGACGCCCGTTCCCTCGGTGAAGCAGGAAGCGAATGCTTCTGCGCTTGACCGATCAGTCGTGATGGGTGGGCAGCAACTGGCGACACTGCCGGCATTCACGGTCAGCACCCGGATGCGAGGACGCCACATTCTGGTCGATACCGATCTGACTCCGGACGAAATTCACGAGGTGATCGATACCGCAATACGGATCAAGCGGGTTTCCCGAAACGGCCAGCCACATTCCTATCTCGCCGGGAAGACACTCGGCCTGCTCTTCGAGCACCCAAGCACGCGAACTCGCGTCTCGTTCGAGGCGGGGATGGCCCAACTCGGTGGACAGGCGATTTTTCTTGGAGTCAACGATCTGCAGATGAAACGGGGAGAGACGATCGGCGACACGGCGCAGATTCTCAGTCGCTACGTCGATGCGATCGTGGCGCGAGTCGCTGATCACAACAACCTGATCGAGTTGGCGACATCGGCCTCGATTCCTGTGATCAACGGGCTGTCCGACAAGTGCCATCCGATGCAGGCGCTGGCCGATCTACAGACGTTGCAGGAGAACTTCGGTTCGCTACAGGGTCTGAAACTCGCCTTCCTCGGTGATGGGAACAACATGGCGATATCGCTGATGCTGGCCGGGGCAGCGGTTGGTGTCAGTGTGACGATTGCGTCACCGGTACGCTATCAGCCAGATCCCGATGTGGTTCGGCACGCCCAGTGGTTGGGCAAGGCAAGTGGCGCCACGATCACCGTGACCGACGATCCCTACGCAGCAGTCAAGGATGCTGACGCCGTCTATACCGATGTACACGTCAGCATGGGCCAGGAAGATGGCGCGGCGCGGGCGGTATCGTTGCTTCCGTTCAAGGTGACGAGCGACATCATGGCGCAGGCGAGCAAGGAAGCAATCTTCATGCACTGCCTGCCGATGCACCGCGATGAAGAAGTGACATCAGACGTGGTCGAGAGTTCGCAGTCGATCATTTTCGATCAGGCCGAGAACCGGTTGCACGCCCACAAGGCTGTGTTGCTGCACACCCTGTGCTAAAGCGAACGGACACGACGATGACGACTGAAACGACGCCTTTTGATGACCGGTCGGCCGAGGCTCCACTGGAGATAGTGTTTAATCCGGCGTTGCAGCATCGCGATCTGATCAACGATACCGATCTGACACCAGACGAGATTTTCGACGTGCTGGATACGGCGACGGTCCTGAAACAACTCCGCCGACGCAAGGTGCCGCATCTCTGGCTGAACGGCAAAACCCTGGGCATGATCTTTCAGCATCCGAGTACCCGGACGCGGGCAGCGTTTCAGGCCGGGATGGAGCAACTCGGAGGACGAGCGATCTTTCTCGGCGTCAACGACATGCAGTTGCGGCGCGGAGAAACCGTTCACGACACAGGTCGGATCATGAGCGGCTACGTCGATGCGATAGCGGCCCGGGTGGCGGACATTGCCGATCTCAACGAGTTGGCCGATGGCGCCAGTGTTCCGGTGTTCAATGGCCTGACATCGTTCAACCATCCGATCGAGGTACTGGGCGATCTGCTGACTTTGCGGGAGCGCTTCGGTAGTTTCAAGGGATTGAAGTTTGCCTATCTGGGCGACGGAAACAACGTTTGCCACTCACTGTTGCTGGCATTCAGTGCGGTGGGTGTGAGTGTGTCACTGGCGGGACCGCCGGGGTATCGCCCCGAAGACGGAGTGATCGAAACGGCGCAACGCCTGGCAGCGAATTCCGGTGCGACACTGACGCTGACGGAAGATGCCGAGGGAGCGGTTCGTGATGCCGATGCGGTCTATACCGATGTTCACGAAAGCATGGGGGAGAGTGTCAATCCCGGAAAGATGATGGCACTGGCACCGTATCGGGTCACGAGAAGATTGATGGGGATGGCCAAACCAGAGGCGGTCTTCATGCATTGCCTGCCGTTGCATCGTGGTCAGGAAGTCGAAGCCGAGGTTGCGGATGGTTCACAGTCGATCATCTTCGAGCAAGCGGAAAATCGGCTTCATGTCCACAAGGCGGTGTTGCTGCAGGTGTTGCATGACGAGCGTCTGATTCCGGCACAGGCGTATGCTATGTCGGTCAGGTGAACGCCAGTCAGCTGTGAAGAATTCGCGAATTTCAGGCACAAGGAGAACAGGGATCATGTCGAAGGTTGAATGTCCGGAATGCGGTGCCACGCTCGAACTCGAGAACGTGGAAGTAGGCGAGATCGTGCCATGCCCGGAGTGCGGTGCCGATCTCGAGGTATTGACAGTTGGGCCGATCACGCTGGGTCTGGCACCGGAAGAGGGCGAAGACTGGGGCGAGTAACCAGCTGGGACTGGGACGACGCGGCTGAAGTACTCCAGCTGTGGTCAGCACGACTCCGGACCTTGGCGGGTTTCGGAAAAGGAGAGGTTTTGTGACGGTCATTGGTGTGTTCTGCGCGAGAGTTCGCGTAGAGGAGAAGCAGATTATTGGAGCGTTCGGCGATGCCGGAGTCGTTGCGATGCCTGTGCTTCCCGCCAACTCACCAATGCCTCCAGGCCCCACGACGCGGCCCGCACCGCCCGCAACGTCCGATGGATTGCTCGATATCAACGATCAGACGCTGACAACGGTGATCGATCGGTGCGCCAATCGCTATGTCGCGGCGGCAACGGTTCCGCTGCTGCAGGCTCGCGGAATTTCGGTTGTCAGTTCCGGGTTGGCGGCAACAGGTTCGCGACTGGATGTGGCAGCAGCATTGGAACGGGCCGGCATTGCCCGGCCATCGACCTTGCTCGCGTTCACGGAGGAGTCGGCAAACCAGGCGGTACGGCAGATCGGAGTTCCGGCAGCGCTGTTTTCCCTGAACTCGGGGAAGAGCTGGACTCCGATGCAGGATCTCGATACCGCCGACGCCGTGGTGGAACATCGGATGGTGCTTGGCGGTGATGCGCATGCGGTGGTTCTGGTGCAGGCCGGAGCACCGACGGCAGCCGATATCACGACGATACATTTAGTGGCTGGCAAGGCCATTGCCTGCGATGGCGAGTTGCCAGATGCAGCGATGGTGGCGCTTGCAGTTTCAGCGGCCAACGTGCTCGAGGCGACACTGGTTTCAGTGCAGTTGGCCACCATCAGCGGTCGGCTCGTGGTCTGGGATGTGTTGCCGGCGGCCGATTTTCGATCGAGTCGGCTACTCGGTCCGGTCACGATGGCCGAGGCGATCGTCGCCTCGGTGCTTGGCGTTTCCAACGATGTGGAGGTGCGGCGTGGCGTCAATGGCATCAGCCTCAACTCCTGATCAGGTCGCGTCGCCACGGTCAGACATCGATTTGCTGCACGATCTGGTGGCAATCGAAAGTCTCTCGCGGGCTGAACACGACGCCGTCGCCTTTCTTCAGGCGGAAATGCGTGCTCGCGGGTTCGAGGTGACGGAAGACGCCGCTGGCAATGCGATTGGCAGCGTTGGCGCAGGGCCCGTGCACATCATGTTGCTCGGTCATATCGATACGGTGCCCGGCCGGATACCGGTCCGGATCGAGGATGGCGTGCTCCACGGACGTGGCGCGGTCGATGCCAAAGGCCCGCTGGCAACGTTCGTTGCCGCAGCAACTGCAGCGGCTCCCGATCTGAAAGCGAAAGTGACGGTGATCGGCGCGGTTGGAGAGGAAGCGATCGGTTCGATTGGCGCCAATGCGATCTCGACGTGGCCGGCTCCGGACTTCTGTATCATCGGAGAACCTTCGAGCTGGGACACGATTTGTCTCGGGTATCGTGGCTCGGTTTCGCTGCTGGTGACCTTTCGCAGCGATATGCGACATTCGGCCGGACCAGGCGAAACGGTGGCGGAGGAAGCAGTCACATTCTGGAACGCACTGCGGGCGCATCTGGATGAGATCAATGCCGACGCTGCCAACAGTTTCAATTCGGTTGGTCACGCGCTCCGCGTGTTCACCACGAAGAGTGACGGGCTGACCGACGAAGCGCACCTGTCGATCGGGTTGCGTTTGCCGCCAGAGCTCGATGTCGAGGCCCTGCTCGACAGGGTTCGGTACCTGGCCGGGGAGGCCGAGGTCTCGGTCGAGGGTATCCAGTTCGGGTATCGAACCGGCAAGGGAAGCAAGCTGACACCGCCGTTTCTGCGCTCGATTCGTGCGGAAAGCGGTACTCCACGATTCACGGTGAAACTGGGTACATCGGATATGAATGTGGTGGGGCCAGTCTGGAATTGTCCGATCGTCGCCTACGGTCCTGGCGATTCCAGTCTTGATCACACACCGGACGAACGTATTGATCTCGACGAATACGGTCGCGCGATTCGCGTGCTGACGAATGTCCTGCTGGCGTTCGGATCGGGCAGTGCGGATCAGTCGGCAGGAGCGACCGCAGATGGCTGAACCGCGAGCACGTACGCAGGGGCTGAAACTTGGAGTGCTGGTGTCGTTTCTCCGCCAGGAGGAGAAGCTGATTCTGGCGGCGGCGAGAGCACGCGGGATGATCGTGACACCGATGTTCGATCGCGACCTGGTGTTGAATCTTTCGGCACCGACGGCGAAAGAGAGCGGCATCGATATCGATGTGCTGCTGGATCGCAGTGTGGTCCATTCGCGAGCCGGGTACACCCTGTTCGCGATGAACCGGTGGGGCATTCCGACGCTGAACTCAGCGGAGGCGGTTGCCTGTTGTGACGACAAGGCGCTGGCCAGTATGGTGCTGGAGGAAGCGGGGATTCCATCGCCGAAAACAGTGGTGGCGTACTCGATGGAATCGGCGATTGCTGCCTGCGAGCAACTCGGCTATCCCGCAGTGCTGAAACCGGTAACCGGTTCGTGGGGGCGGTTGATTTCACGAGTCAACGGTCCGGATCAGGCTCGGGCAATCATCAGAGAGAAGTCGGAGCACGGATCGTTTCATCACGAAATTTACTACATTCAGGAGTTCATCGAGAAACCGGGGCGAGACATTCGTGCCTACGTCGTGGGGGGAAAGATCATCGCGGCGTCGTATCGAACATCGGAACACTGGATCACGAACGCGGCGCGTGGCGCGGTCTCGATTCCCTGTCCAGTCACGCCGGAAATCGAGGAACTGGCGCTGCGGGCGTGTGATGTGGTCAATGCCCGGTTGGCAGGAGTCGATCTCATCGAGACCGCGAACGGGCTGCAGGTGATCGAAATCAACACCGGCGGCGAGTTCAAGGGACTGATGACGACAACCGATCGCGACATCGCCGGTGAGATCGTCGAGGAAGCGGCGCGGATGGCATTGTCCGGCCTGGTGGCTCCGGAGAACCCTGCACTGCAACGGCGAACGCGTTGGATGCTGTAACGGCTTCGCGATCACATTCGATGAGCCGTATGTAACAATAGAAGACGTTGGCGCAGACGAGGACAGTGTCACATCGGAATCGGACACAAGCGAGCGGGCATTTCGGTGCGAGGTCCGCAGTATCGATCGATGTGAAGAAGACCTCTGAGCTGTCGGAAGAAACCCGCCTGGCGCGGCTAGTAGAACCGACCGGGTGCTCCCGTTACCGGGCATGAGTGATCCGACAATGTCGGTTGGCTCGGGAGGCAGCAGCTCGCAAGGGCGCGGCGAACAAAGGTGGTACCACGGAGCAAGGCCCTCCGTCCTTTGGACGATGAGGTCTTTGTCTTTTCACTGCGGTCCGGTTTCAGGCTGGACCGACGAGGAGTCATCCATGATGACAACCACCATATCCAACAATCCCCTCCGCGTTGGCGTTTTGATGTCTCGCGTGCGAATCGAAGAAAAACTGCTGCTGGCGGAGCTCGAACTTCGTAATGTCGAGATTGTCCGGATCGACGATCGAACGCTGAAGCTCGACCTGCACGAACCAATTGCGAATTGCGACGTGGTGCTGGAACGAGCGATCAACCATCTTCGCGCCCTGTATACGCTGCGGATTCTCAACGACTGGGGAATCCCGACGGTCAACAGCTACGAGGTCGCGAATATCTGTGGCGACAAGTTGCTGACAACGGCTGCGCTGGTACGCCATGGTGTGCCGGTGCCTCGGACGAAGATCGCCTACACGCCGGAATCGGCGATCGAAGCAATCGAGGAGCTTGGCTATCCCGTAGTGCTGAAGCCGGCGGTCGGATCGTGGGGTCGGCTGTTGTCCCGCGTCAACGATCGTGACGCGGCAGAGGCGATTCTGGAACACAAGGTGACGCTCGGTTCGTTCCATCACGGGGCGTTCTACATTCAGGAATACGTCGAAAAGCAGGGCCGCGATATCCGCTCGTTCGTGGTCGATGGGGAGACGATTTGCGCGATCTATCGCGAGTCGCCGCACTGGATCACGAATACATCTCGCGGCGGAAAGGCGAGTAACTGCCCGGTGACACCGGAACTGGATGCGATTTCGCGGTCGGCAGCAGAAGCAGTCGGCGGCGGCGTTGTCGCGGTCGATGTCTTCGAAACAGCGAGCGGATTGCAGGTCAACGAAGTCAATTACACGATGGAGTTTCGTAACAGCATAGATACGACCGGGGTGAACATTCCGGCGAGGATCGCGGATTACGTGATCGCCCTTGGTGAATCGTCGCGAGCGGCCCGAGAGACTGTTTCGCACGCGGCCGACTGAGCAAAACAGGAGCAACATTCGACATGGTAACGGTGAGTGTAATTGGTGGATCCGGCTACGCCGGTGGGGAACTGGTGCGGTTGCTGCTGGGGCATCCGGACGTCGAGATCAAGCAGATCACGTCGGAACGCAACTCCGGCAAGTTCCTGCGGACAGTGCATCCGAATCTGCGCAAAGTCAGCGATCTCAAGTTCGTCAATAGCGCTGCGCTGGAGACCTGCGATGTGCTGTTTCTCGCGCTGCCGCATGGGGTGTCGATGGAGAAGCTGCCGGAGGTTCGGGACAAAGCGAAGATTATCATCGATCTGAGTTCGGACTTTCGGCTGAACGAGCCGGGGGACTATCCGACCTGGTACTCGCACGAACACAACGATCTGGAGGCGCTCGGCCGATTCGTTTACGGAATGCCGGAATTGCATCGGAAGGAGATTCGCACCGCGGACTGGATCGCCAGCCCGGGGTGCATGTCGACAACGTCGATCATCGGGTTGTACCCGCTGTTCCGGGCGGGGGTTGTCGACCCGGCGATTCCGGTGACGATCGAGGCGAAGACGGGGTCATCCGGTTCCGGTGGATCGCCGGGATTGTCGTCGCATCATCCGGAGCGATCCGGTGTAGTGCGATCGTTCAAGCCAACCGGGCATCGGCACACAGCGGAGATCATTCAGGAATGTACGTTCGAGGGACGCACTCCGAACATCGCATTCTCTGCGACATCGACCGATGCGGTGCGGGGCATTCTGGCGACGTCGCACGTGTATCTGAAGGAACCGATGGCGGACAAGGATCTGTGGAAGATTTACCGCGCTGCGTTTGCGAACGAGCCGTTCATGCGGATCGTCAAGGAGAGCACGGGGATTCATCGCTATCCGGAGCCGAAGATTCTGAGCGGCAGTAACTTCGGGGACGTCGGTTGGGAACGCGATCCGCACTCGAACCGGGTGGTAGTTCTGGCGGCAACGGACAACCTGATGAAAGGCGCCGCCGGGCAGGCGGTCCAGGCCTTCAACATCCGCCTCGGATTCGACGAGACGACGGCCATCGACTTCCCGGGCTTGCATCCGATTTAGGGGTGAGTAGCGGTTGTGGCAGAAACACTGGAGATATCTGGATTCGCAGGAGTGTTGGTACCGAATCAGTTCGTGCAGGGAGACGGTTCGGGTGAGGTTCTGGTCGTACTCCTGCCGGGTAAGGGGTACTCGACGGCCATGCCGTTGCTGTTCTACGCGGAGAATCTGGGAATAGATCGCGGTTGGGACGTGCTGCGCGTCGATTACAACTATCTGCGTCTCGACTTGACCGACGATGAACTGGTCGCTCGACTAGTCGCCGATCCACTCGCCGCAATCGAGACCGGTCTGCGGCGGCGAGGATGTAAACGCGTGATTGTTGTAGGGAAGTCCCTGGCGACGATTGCCATGACTCGACTGTCAGATGTGCTGAAGGATCGGAAAGTCCGATACATCTGGCTAACGCCATTGTTGCAGGTCGAACAGGTTTTCGAGGCGATTGAGTCAGGCGGTAGTGAATCGCTGGTCGTGATCGGTGGAGCGGACTCGCTCTTCGATAGTGACCTCGTCTCGGCATTAGACGAAGCTGGTGTTAATACTCATGTTGTCGATGGCGCGGATCACGGAATGGACACGCCAGCTGGTGTGGTGGATTCGATTTCAGTGCTAGGCGGGATCTATGGGACCGTAAACGGGTTTCTCGATGGGTTCTAAATCGTTTGGCGCAAAGGGTTTGGTCATCCTGAGCTTGCGAAGGATCAGTTGGGATTCGGATGACAGGTCTGCCGGAGAGCTTGGGTGTTGGTCACTGATCCTTCGTGCCTCAGGATGACGGAGAAGGGTCGAGGTGACGGAGAAGGGTCGAGGTGACGGAGGTGGAAGTCGGTGACGTGCAAGGGAAGCGGGAGAGATGAAACGTGGATTCACTTACATCGTGGCCAGTCCCATACGAGCCATTTACACGGGCGTCACAAGCAATCTGGAACGTCGAGTCTGGGAACACAAGCACGGAGTCTATGAAGGATTCTCGAAGAACAAAGGCTGCATAAACCTGGATCTCTGCGAAGAACACAGTGATATCCGGGATGCTCTTGCTCGGGAACGAGAAATCAAGGGTTGGATCCGCGCCAGGAAAATAGCACTGATCGAACGAGATAATCCCGGATGGCGAGATTTGGCGAGCGACTGGTATACGGAGACCGATGTGATGGAGCGAAAATGATTGTTGTGAAAATTGGTGGTGGGGCGGCGATTGGGATGGAGGCGTATGCGCGGTTTGCGGCGGATGTGGCGACGCTCGGGCAGCCGATGGTGTTTGTGCATGGAGGGAATGCGGAGTTCTCGCAGCTCTCCGATGCGCTCGGGATGCCGCCGCGATTGGTGACCTCGTCCAGCGGGCGGGTTTCCCGCTATGTCGACGCAGCTACGATGGATGCGATGCTGATGGCCTACGCCGGCAAGGTCAACAAGCGCCTGGTTGCGGCGTTCCGGGATGCCGGTGTCAACGCGGTTGGGTTGAGTGCGATCGATGGCGGGATCGCGATTGGTCGACGTAAACCGGTGATTCGCGGGAATGAGGACGGCAAGCCACGGATCTTCCGGGACGATCACGCCGGGACGGTCGAGACGTTCGATGTGTCGTTGCTGAAGACACTCCTCGATGCGGGATACGTCCCACTGGTGACACCGCCAGCGCTGGCCGAGGGTGGGATTCCGATTAATGTCGATGGCGATAAACTGGCACTCGGACTGGCCGAGGCGTTCGCAGCGGACGGATTGCTCTTCTTTTCGGACACGCCGGGACTGCTCGCCGACCGCTATGATGAGTCGACACTGATCCGAACGATCGATGCGTCAGATGCCGGTGCGGCCCTGGCTGCTGCCGAAGGTCGTATGATCGTCAAGGTGGAAACGGCGATTCGCGCCGTGGAGCGCGGAGTCGGCAAAGTTATTTTCGCCGACGGACGCGTAGAGTATCCAATATCCCGCGCGTTGGCGGGCGAAGGTACGGTTGTTTCATGACGTTACCGATCAAGGCCGTGGTTTTCGATCTCGGGGAGACGCTGGTCGACGAGACCCGGATGTGGTCGTCGGTTGCCCAGTATGCCGGGATTCCGGAGTTCACGGTGTACGCGACACTCGGCGGGATGATCGAGCGGCGCGAAAGCCATCGCAGCATTTTCGGATTGATGCAGATCGAATCTGTCGATCCCAATGTTCTGGGGTACCAGATTGAATTGCGTGATCTCTATCCAGATGTGGAACCGACGCTGCGGCAACTCAAGGCCGGTGGGTTTCGACTTGGTGTAACCGGGAACCAACCTGAAGGCGCCGCCGAGCAGACAGCATCGCTGGGATTGCCGTTCGATTTCGTCGGATCTTCCTCACGGTGGGGTGTCAGCAAACCCTCGGCCGCGTTTTTCGAGCGGATCGTGACCGAACTGGAGCTGGAACCGGAGGAGATTGTGTATGTCGGTGATCGGCTCGACAATGATGTCTTTCCTGCCCGCGATGCTGGCCTGCATTCGATCTTCATTCGCCGCGGACCGTGGGGATATTTACAGAGTCTCTGGCCCGAAGCGGATGATGCGCCATATACGATTCGCAGTCTGAACGAAGTTCCGAAGTTGATCTCGCGGATCAATGAAGAGCGTGTTGCGAAGGAATCCAAAACATGACCGAGACGATGACGACGGAAT
>JBBJOX010000017.1:10938-17464 GCA_037724245.1 Thermomicrobiales bacterium
AGCAGGTACCTCTGTATGCCAAGCGTGATATCGCCCTGGTGCGTGGTGAAGGTTCGTACCTGTTCGATCACGAGGGACGACGCTATCTGGACGCAATGAGTAATTACGGTGTGGCTGTTCTCGGGCATGCCCATCCCAGATTCGCCGCGGCAGTGGCGGATCAGTTGAACACGCTGACGACCGGGCATCAGAGTTTCGGCAACGATGTCCGGGCCGATTTGCTGGTCGAACTGGACTCGATCAAGCCGGCGGAACTGTCGCGGTCGTTCCTCAGCAACTCCGGTGCGGAAGCGATGGAAGCGGCGATCAAGTTTGCCCGGGCGGCTTCGGGCAAGCATCGATTTGTCGCGTTGCGGCGTGGCTATCACGGCCGGACGATGGGCGCGCTTTCGGCAACCGCGGACAAGAAGTATCGCGAACCATTTGAGCCACTGCCGATTCCCAACACCCATGTGGCCTTCGGAGATATCGCCGCGCTGGAGGCGGCTCTGGATGACGATACGGCGGCGGTGGTGCTGGAGCCGATTCAGGGAGAAGGCGGAATTCATATCGCCGATCCCGAGTACTTGCGGGCCGTGCGAGCACTGACTTCGGAACGCGGCATCTACATCATTGCCGATGAGATTCAGTCCGGATTTCGAACCGGTGTGCCGTTTGTTTCTGTTGCCGCCGGAATCGTGCCGGATATCATCGCAACGGCGAAGGCGCTGGCCAATGGATTTCCGATCGGGCTGACGTTGACCACTGAATCGATCAGCCTGGCGCTGCCATCCGGGGCTCATGGCTCGACATTCGGCGGTAATCCGTTGGCGGCGCGGGCGTCGCTGGAAACCCTGCGCATTCTGCGTGAGGACGGCTTGTACGATCAGGCGCGAACAATCGGTGCACAGATAGTCGAACGGATCGAAGCGCTCAAGTCGGACAAGATTCGGGCGATTCGTGGCTCCGGCCTGATGATTGGTATCGAGTTCAAGCAAAAGTCGATGCCGGTGCTGCGTGCCCTGCAGGAACGCGGAGTACTGACCCTGCCGGCTGGTAATCTCGTGCTTCGGTTGTTGCCGCCGATGATCTGGGAGCAGCAGCAGGTCGACGAATTGCTCGATGCGTTCGACGCTGTGCTTAGGGACTAGGTGAATCGGCGTCGTTTTCTGGCGGGTGTGGCGTCGGCAGGGCTGGCGCTGCCCGTATCTGTGCGAGGCCAGGTTCCGACTCCCGGGTCGCGGGGAATCGTACGTGTTGGGTTGGCTGCGCTGCCGACCGCGTGGGATCCACTTGGATCCGCCAGCTTTGCCACGCGATGGTTGAGTACGCTGGTGTACGACTCGCTGTTCCAGATCAATCCCGTAGGCGTCGTCGTTCCCGGGTTGGCCCTCTTCAGCTCCTGGTCAGCCGATCAGACAGTTCTGAGTCTGGATCTTCGGACCGGCGTCCGGTTCGCCGACGGTGCGTTGGTGACTGCCCGCGACGTCGTGTTGAGTCTGGAGCGAGCGCGGGAGGTATCCTGGCGTCTTGAATCGGTTCGCTCGATATCAGCGACATCGGATCGAACGGTCGAAATTGTTACCGACCGTCCGGATGTGGCGCTGGTGGCGTCGCTGGCGTCGCCGGAGCTGGCAATTCTGCCGGGTGGTGCTCCGGACTTCGAAGCCCTCGTTGCCGCTGGCGATCCGCCCACGGGAACGGGTCCGTTTCGCCCGCTGCGCGTGCGCGATGAGGATATCCGGCTTCTTCCCAATTCGTGGTACTGGCAAATCGGGCGGCCGAGAATTGGCGGGATTCGCATCGTCGGCGTGCCGGAAGAGTCGAATCGATCGGTGGAGTTGCTGACGGATACGGTCGATTTCGTGCCGGATATTCCGCTGCTCGATGTCTCCCTGCTCAATCAGGAGCAGACGACGACGCTGGTTGGCGGAGCGTCGATGCTTGGCTGCATGCTGATTCTGAACACGCGCACGTCGCCGATGTCGGAACGATCGTTCCGCTTGCTGTTCAACCGGGCGATCGATCGCACGGCACTGGTCGATGCAGCAACGGGTGGGCAAGCGACCCCGCAACATGTGTTGTTGCCGCTGGATCACTGGGCGGCACTGGACGATTCGCCAGATCCCTACGATCGCGAGGAAGTGCGACAGGCGTTTCGCAATCTTGGGTACCCGGTCGGTCTTCGACTTCGCATGATCAGCGACGAGCGGAATATCGCGCTCTCCAACTCGGCGGTGTTCATGCAGGATCAACTTGCGTTCGTCGGCATATCATTGACGGTCGATTTGCTGGATGAGGGTGCGCTGGCGCTGGCGTTGTCGGTTGGTGACTACGATCTGTATGCGACCAATATCGATTCCTGGAACGATCCGCATGAACTGTTCAGACCGCTGGTCGCGGCGGATGGCGATCGCAATGTCGGTCGATACAGCAGCGCAACATGTGATCGCCTGATACGATCAGCCGTGATGGTTGAATCGGAAACGCGGCGGGCACCGTATTATCAACAGGTGCAGCGGATACTGTTACAGGATGTCCCGCTGGTTGTGCTGTACCTGCAGAATTATTTCGACAGCATGACATCGAGGCTGCAAGACTATGCCGCATACCCCCCTGTTTCGGGGTTGGGGATGCGCCATGCCCGCTGGGGCAATTCCGGCAACTGACACGACATGCATGTCCGGGAATCGGGCAGCACCAGGGAGAACTCTCGATGAATCGACGATCTACGTTTGCGGGCATGCTGCTCGCACTGGTTCTGGCAACTGGAACCGGAGTGGCGTATACGGGGAATGCCGTAGCGCAGGATCCGGCTTGCTGGACCGAGACGCCAACCACGACCAGCGGGTATCAGCAATGGACTACGGCACCGGCAATGGTGATCGATCCGGCGAAAACCTACACAGCCACATTCCAGACCAGCAGTGGCAACGTGGTCTTCGATCTCTATGCGGATCGGGCTCCCACCACGGTTAACAGTTTCGTCTGTCTGGCTCGATCGGGGTATTACGATTTCACACTGTTTCACCGGGTGATAAGTGGCTTCATGATCCAGAGTGGCGATCCGACAGGAACTGGAACCGGTGGCCCAGGCTACGCATTCAACGATGAGCTGCCGGGCGAGGACCTGAACTATGACATCGGAACGCTGGCGATGGCCAATTCCGGTCCGAACACCAATGGAAGCCAGTTCTTCGTCGTCCAAGGTGAAAATGGAATGTCACTGCCGAAGCAATATGCCATCTTCGGTAAAGTCGCTTCAGGTCCGGAGATTATTGATCTGATCGCTGCGACTCCGGTTGGCCCGAGTGCCAGTGGCGAAATGTCGGCGCCGATGGCATCGGTCGGGATCATTTCGATCACAATCACCGAGGCCTGATTCACGCTTCCAACTCACTTCAAGTTGTCAACGCGCCATGTCCGATGCCAGATATGGCGCGTTGTTGTGTCCCTGGTAACGAAATCCCTGTGCCCAACGTTTGAAAGGCAGACAGGGTTGGAATAACGAAGAGGCTGAGCAATGAACTGGTTAATTCAGATAGTGATCGCCATCGTGGTTCTGCTGTTCGGCACATCGCCGTTCTCGCCGGAAGGGGCAGGCTGGGTCGAGGTGTCCGGTGAAAATTATGAAGACATCATTGTCTCGATCGATGCGGCCGATGGGTTCGGAACGAGTGAGGAAGGTTTCTGGATGCCCACCGCCGAGGACATCGAGGCGGCCGAATCCGCACTCTCCGAGCGGGAGCCCGATCTTGATCACATCCGCCAGTATGCGGGCGTGATTCAGGATGGCGATCGCAAGGTCTTCATCAACGGATTCTGCGACAGCTTCGGACGAGACTGGCGAACGCAGATCATCACCGTCGACGATGGTGGCAGTTGTTACTTCTCTGCGATGTACAACGCTGATAGCGATGAACTGGATTACTTCAACTTCAACGGCCAAGGATAAAAGCGCACCCAGGGTTCGATCAGGTTTGCGGGGCGGGGCTAAAGGTCATGATCTGGCGACGTCCGTATTCGTGGGCGATCACGGCGATCAGGACGACACCGATTGCGATCGCGACCGCAATTGGCTTGACACCGAATATGTCCATCGCCAAACCCGCAATAAGTGTCGGGACCAGGGAAATGACGTTCCCGACCAGACCCTGGGTGGCGATGACCTGACCACGCATCTGGGCTGGAGTTCGGGAGAGCAGAATCGATCGGGCAGCGACATTGACCACCGCCGAGGCAAGGCCGGCCGGAATCGAGATAATCATCGCCATAGCCACCAACGGCGAGATGCTGAGCATATCGGCAGCCTGTTGCAGAGGCAAACGGAGCGTCGTGTCGAGGAACGTGAATGTCGGTTCGATGAAGCCGAGTGCGGCAACGCAGGCCGAGAAGAGGAACAACGAAAGGGTGGCGCTGTAGCGTTCGCCAATGATTGTGCCGAGTTTCGGGGCAATGCGCAGGCCGAGAATCAGCCCTAGTGCCGCCGGTGCGAAGACGAAGACCGTGTTCTCTTTCGACGTTCCGAGAACGCGTTCCAGGTAAAACGGCATGATCACGATGAGTGCGCTCATGCCGACGCTGACCAGAACATCATCGATGATGGCCTCGAAGGTCAGACGGTCGCGCAAGGCGAAGCGGAGACCATCCCCGAGGGAGCGCCGCAATGATTGGCGCGCTTTGCGGATGGGCCGAACGAGCTCGCTGGCACGTGGGAGCAAAACTGTCATCGCGATCGCGAGAATGTAGAGTATGCCCGCCAGGGCGAATACCGATCGGGCGCCGCCGACTTTCAGCAGAATCGGCGCCAGAATGACGAGGCCGATCGCCTGCGAAAGAGTCAGTGCCAGATTGAAGAGTGCCTGGGCTTCGGTGTAGCGACGAGGTGGCACGATCGAGGCGAGCATCGTGGCTTCGGCCGGGGAGTAGAACTGGTGAATCACCCAGATTCCCAGCGTTGCCGCAAAGACACCCGGAATCGAAGGCTCGGCCGCGACCATGAACACCATGAACAGGAACCGGAAGCTGTTGAGAAGCACCAGCAGGAATTTGTGAGGGATGGTGTCGACCACGATCCCGGCCGGTAACCCGAAAATCAGCGACGGAATACTGGCGCACATGACAAAAAGCGAGTTGTAGACGGAGCGGTTGGAGAGATCGACAACGAGAATCAGCAACGAGTAGAGCAGTGCCCCCTGCGCGATCTGGGTCATCAGCCGGGTCGTCCAGAGCAGCTTGAATCCCTGATCGAGAAACAGCGATGGTTCAGCTGGTTTGGCCGGGGCCGATCGTCCACGGGATCGCAGGGCTTTGGAAACGCGAGGGATCCGGCCGGTTTCTGATTCAGAGAGGGCAGGTGCTTCGGCCGTGCTGAAAATGCCGCCGATCGGATAGACATCGATATCGAGTGTTGGAATCAGATCCGGAGATTCGGTTTGGACCGGGAGCGGATTGTGATCAATCGGTTCCGGGCGCCGTCGCTGAGGTGCTACGACAGGCCGGGGTCGTGTTCGCGGTGGCTTGCGCGAGGGCTGGGACTGTCCAGTATTCGGCATGGCCATTGAACTCCTGAAACCACGATGCGTTGGTACTATCGAGCATGCCACAGGCGTTTGTGGTGTGACCAGAGCTTACTCGTCGAGGAATGGAAGCCAATCGCGGAGTTGCCCTTCGGCCGCCTCCCGGATGTTGATCCAGTCCGGCAGGATGTCCTGCAGCGCCAGATAGAGGAAGACGTTGCCGACGATCAGCAAGATCATCAGCGCGAGAGGACCGGCAATGCCGAGATTCCCCATCAGCTTCCCGAGGTTGATGATATCGAGACTGAACAACAGAAAGAGGAGCCAGCCGATACCAACCAGGGTTCCGCCCAGCGCCTGCCCTTCAGGCTGCGCTGGTTCTTTCCAGATCATCACGGCAACGTTGGCGATGGCGAGAAGAGCTCCGGGGACAACGAGGATCGCGACGAATGCCCACGAGGTCTGGACTGCCCGGGCCCGTGGCAGGTAGTTGCCGCGTCGGCGCTGGTGCGGCCAGGCACCCTCGACAGCAGTTTCGATCGCTTGCACTGTCAGCAATAGTGCGACACCGATAACAATCAGCAACCACCAGAGTCGGGTGTCGAAAGGTCCGAGTGGAATCCGATCCCAGTCGATCTGTGGAATGTCGGGAAGGTCAGGCATCAGCTTCCTGGGGAGTTGCAATGAGAGCACGAATGACAGGTTGCAGTGAAATCCGGTGGCTCCGACAGGGCGGAATCACCGGCTTAGAGGGTAGCACACCGGGTTGGCGCACGTTCAAACTCATTGTTCAGGCAATGCTGGCGAGGTGCTTTCGCAGCGAGTGACCAAGGCGGGCGATTCCTTCCTCGATCCGCGGCTCGGGAACTGTCGAGAAACTCAGGCGCAACACATTCGTCCGGGCGTTCTCAGCGTAGAACCAACTCCCTGGAAAGAAGACGACTCCCTCGTCGGCCGCAACGCGCATGTAGATTTCGACATCTATCGCTTCGGGCAATGTCACCCAGACGAAGAAGCCACCCTGTGGC
>JBBJOX010000018.1:0-17422 GCA_037724245.1 Thermomicrobiales bacterium
CGGACGCGTTTCGGAACACCTTGGCCCGGGCGATGGTGTGCCACCATCGGGTATTGCTCTGATGAGCGGTTTCTTCAGGTTGGAAGGTTCGATCCAGTTCGAAATCGTCTTCCAGTTCGTCTTCATTGACGTCATCGATGTACTGGTCCGGTACTGCGTGTCGTTGGAATCGATTGATCCGCTCAGGCTGAAAGTGAACTATTTCGTCCACGAGCTCGTCACTCACGGCAGGAACGACCGGCTGTTTTCGCTGAACGAACCTCGAGGTGACTCGATCCTGTGACAGATCGTCCTCGTCCGAAGGAGCGCTACGGATCGTCTTGAACTCCTGGGCGCGTTGAAGCACCCGATCGTACGAACTCAATTCTGTGTCGGGTTTGTCAATCGAAGAGGACGCAGTCGAGTTCGATCCACTTCGATGCCGGGGAAGGCCAAACTGTTGACGTAGTTTGGGGAGCTCGACATCGGGCTGGATTTCCGGAATTTCGTAGAACTTGTCTTCCGCATTTCCGAACGAACGCGCAGCCATTTCCTCGACTGGTACGAAAGGGTGGATAAGGCGATCTGTGCCTTCGTCCTCCCGTTCTGGCGGGGGAAACGTGGTATCCACCGGTTCCTGGAGAGTTTCGAAATCCTCTGAGGATGGTGCGAGGTCGGCGGGAGGCTCGACCACCGGGGTCGCTGCAATTGCCGGTTCCCGGGCTACATCGTTGTCTGGATCGTTTCGTTTCTGGACCTGTTTGCGCTGGTTGGCACGCTCCCGGGCCCGGTTGATCGCATTGCGGGGGCTCTGGCGCAGGACTTCCGCCCGGTCTGCCTGCTCGAGATGGGCCGCTTCATTGACCCGATCATCTTCGACCGGTTCAGTGAGGGGATCTGCGTTGGAAACAGCGGAAACTCGCGCTCGATCCGGTCGCTTCGCGGGTGCCTGATTCGGAGCAGATGCGACGAGCGAATCGTTGCCACAATCGTCCTCGACAAGTGCCGAGGCGTCTGCCCAGAAGTCGTCACCCCAGCTGTTTCTGCAGGCGAGTTCACCTTTGCGGACGAGGATTCGGACGTCGCTTTGAAGTTTCCTTTTGGGGTGCGTGCACCACCCGCTTCCGGACATTTCCATGTCCTCTATGAAGCGGCATGTCGCACAGCAGTGCTTCTGGACTGTCATGCGTTAACGCGCCCTCAACGTGTGCAATTTTGCTAACATTGAAACGAGGGAGCCGCCCCCCACAGGGCTAATGTGTCCCATCGGCCAAGTCCAACTCCCTGTTTGTACATCGGGATTTTTCTTGTCGCTGAGATTGTACAACCGGTTGCTCACCGTTGTCTATGTGGCATCCATGTAGGCAATATGTGCAGAAACGCTCAGTCGAGTACGTCTCTATCGTACGCTCGCCACGCTTGTTGCAGGCAAAATTAGTCTCAAAATACGTTGCTACACTGCAACCACACCTGAGACATCAAATCTGTAGGAGTGTCAATCTGTCATCAAAATGCTATTTGGACGTTCAGATTGAATATCGCTTTTCAGGTGTCCATACATAATGTACGTATATGTTGCCTGAATCGGACTGCGACCCATACACTCCGCTTCAGTCGCGTCCATTTTCGTGGCGTCGAGGGGAGGACGAACCATGCTTGTACTTACTAAATCCGACATGAAACTGCTGGTGTCGATGCCGGAAGCGATCGACCTTATGAAGCAAGTGTTTCGTGAGCTCTCCGCCGGGCGGGCAGTTTCGCCCTTGCGAACGGTGATTGAGGCTCGCAATGGAACGGCCTCGATGCTGGTGATGCCAGCTGCGGTGCCTGCCTCGGCAGCGCTGGGATTCAAGGTCGTTTCGATCTTCCCGGACAATCCATCGAAAGGGCTCCCGACGCTCAATGCGTTGGTGACGGTCATCGATCCGGAAACTGGAGTGCCGCTCGCCATTCTGAATGGATCCTACGTTACCGCTCTCCGCACCGGTGCGGTGTCCGGAGCGGCGACAGGCTTGCTGGCTCGACCCGAGTCCCGCACTCTGGTGGTGTTTGGTGCCGGCAAGCAGGCCGTGACCCAGGCAGTGGCGGTTTGCGCTGTGCGTCCCATCGAACGAATCGCCGTCGTTGGTCGATCGACATCGAGCCTGGAACGATTTCGAGACGACATTGCGATCGAGTGGCCGGATTTGCTCGATCGGCTCGATCTCGATGTCGACTCCCGGGCAATCCGCGACGCAGATGTCATCTGCCTGGCTACGACGTCCAGCACGCCGGTTTTCGACCATGCCGATCTGCGACCGGGCACGCATATCAACGGTGTAGGCTCATTCCGTCCGAGCATGCAGGAACTGCCGTCGGCCAGCGTCGCAGCTGCAACAGTTGTTGTCGATCATTTCGAGGCAGCACTCGAGGAAGCAGGAGATTTGATCGTTCCGATCAACGAAGGTCTGATCACGCGAGACCATGTGAAACATGAACTGGGTCAACTCGTCGATCGGTCGACTCCACTTCGCCAATCCGATCAGGACATAACGTTCTTCAAGTCCGTTGGCAACGCAGTTCAGGATCTCGTAGTCGCCAGTTTGGCCGTGAAACGAGCTGAGGCACGAGGACTCGGTCAACAGATAGATCTTGGTGAGTGAATCGCATTGGACGACTCAACCCTGCCATTGCAGCTGTGCTCTTCGCGGCGACACTCTGGGGTACGCTCGGCATCTACTATGACGTCGTGAATCGAAGTGTCGACGTTGATCAGCTGACAGTCGTCACCTTGCGCGGAGTGGGCGCGACTGTGGTGCTCGTGCTCTGGTGGGGATGGCGCGATCGCAGTGTATTCCGTGTAGAGCGTCACGATATTCCGGCATTCGTCGTCATGGGTTTGGTGTCGGTGGCCGCATTCTATGTCTTTCTGATTTATGCATTCGTCTGGACAAGTGTCGCCGTCGGGACCTTGCTGCTCTACACGGCTCCGGCATTCGTGACCCTGGGCGCATCGCTGTTCCTCGGGGAACGGGTGACCAGGATCAGGTTGGCGGCACTTGGTATGTCGTTTGCCGGTTGTGCGCTGGTCGTAGAGATTCATCAACCGGGGTCGGTCTCCGGCAATATCAAAGGTGTGGCGATTGGTTTGGCTGCAGCACTCTGCTATGCAAGTTACAGCCTGATTGCAAAGCCGATGCTGGTTCGGTACCGCAGCCATACGGTGCAAACGATGCATATGGTGTTTGGAGCATTAGCGTTGCTGATGATCAAGCTCGTGGTTTCTCCGACCGTCTGGCCACCGCTGGCAGCAACATTGATCCTGGCACTGGTGGGAGGCATTCTGCTTTCGGTGATCCCGGTTGCGCTCTATACATTTGGACTCACTCATTTGCCTTCGAGCGATGCCAGCATTCTCGCAACGTGGGAGCCGGTGGTTGCCGTGTTTCTGGCAGTACTCGTCCTCGACGAACGTCTCGGATTGATTCAGTCGATCGGAGCCGGCCTGGTCGTGTTGGCGGTCATTATCCTTGGCCGAGCCATGCCCTCGAAACGACTGCCAGTCATCGTCGAACCGTAATACGCAAACCAACGTAAAACGAACCAGCCGATTGGCTGGTTCGCTACGCAGTTGCTATGAGATGGATCAGTCTGCGGCAATCGCCGTCGATTGCACTGGTACCGCTGTTGGGCAGACACCGCAGCGGCAGGTTCGTTCGACAACATGCTCGCGGAACTCATCCGGGAACATGTTCATCATGCCGATCAGTGGGACCGGAGCAACTTGACCAAGCCCGCAAAGCGAAAGCTCGATGATGTGTTTGCTGGTCCGTTCCATCAGGGTCAGATCGTCGAGCGAACCCCGTCCGAAGCGGATCCGGTCCAGAATCTCGACCAGTGCCGGGTTACCAAGGCGGCAAGGAACGCACTTGCTGCACGATTCATATCGGTTGAACGCCGTCAGGTACCGCGCGAAATCGACGACACACACGTTCTGATCGAAGATGACCCATCCGCCGGATCCGAGCATGCCACCTACTGAATCGAGCGAGGTGAAATCGACCGGAATGTCGAGATGCTCTTCCTTGAGCGGGCCTGCGGATACACCGCCCGTTTGAACTCCCTTGAACTCGGAACCTTCGCGCATGCCGCCGTAGACGTCCCAGAAGAGTTGACGCAAGGTCATTCCCATCTCGACTTCGACAACGCCGTGCATTTTTAGCGGACCCTGCACGGTCATCATTTTGGTGCCGTTACTGTTTTCGGTCCCGAGCTTGGCGTACCACTCGCCGCCGTTGACGATGATGTCCGGAATGTTGGCCAGCGTCTCTGTATTGTTTGCAACAGTCGGTCGCTTCCAGAGTCCCTCCTCGACGGAACGGGGTGGCTTCGTTCGCGGCTGGCCGCGCACACCCATCACGGAGTACATCATCGCCGATGCCTCGCCGCAGATGTAGGCACCTCCACCAGTCCGTATCCGAATCGCAGCATTCTTGCCGGTGCCGAGGATGTTTTTGCCGATCAGGCCAATTCGCTCAGCATCGGCCACTGCCTTGCGGAAGCGGCGAATCGCCAGTGGATATTCGCCACCTATGTAGTTGTAACCCCGCTCGGCGCCGCAGGCGATACAGGCAATCAGAATGCCTTCGAGAATTCGATGCGGATCGCATTCGTGCAGGTGACGATCCTTGTAGACATTTGGTTCGCCTTCATGGCTGTTACAGACAATGAACTTGGGATTGTTCCTGGCCTTACGGCCACTTTCCCACTTCACACCGGCCGGGAAACCGCCGCCGCCGCGGCCCTGGAGGTTGGCGGTTGTTACTTCGCCAATCGATTCTTCCTGCGTCAACTCGAACAGCACCTGGAAATACGCCTGATACGCACCACGGGCGATGGCATCCTCGATCGAATCCGGTTCGATGACACCGGCATTCCGTGTCAGCAGAAGCATCTGGTCCTTGAAGAAATGATGCTCGGAGAGAGGACGAATCGACCCGATGGCGGTGTCTCCACGGACACCGATCGCCAGGTCATCACGCCGACCGGCGATGACATCGGCGACGTCCTCAACTTCGACCGGACCAAAGACGACGGGTTCTTGTCCAGGGCGGCTGACCTCGATCCACGGTTCCATCCAGAACGCGCCATTGCCACTGACTTCGCGAACCACAGAACCCGCGGGAGCAGCCGCGTGCGCTGCTTCCAGAACGTTCAGCGCGCCCTTGGCGATAGAACTGCTGCCGACTCCAACCGTGATTGCCGTCGTTTGGCCATTCCAAAGGTCGTCCCATTTCGCCTTGGCCGATGCCTGAAATGCGAGGAACGCCTCTTTCGAATCTAGTCGGGTTAGATGCTCACTGGGAGCTACGTGAACCATGGGACTCCTCGTCTGGATGATTGGATACCGGCTCGCCCAGGGTGCGCTGAATCAGGTCGTTGAGCATGTCCGAGGTCACTGGACCGTGATAGTCATCGTCGATCTTGACGACTGGTGATTGATCGCAGACACCGAGGCAGCCATTGACTACCTGTACGCTGAGGCCGGTGTCGCCGGTCGTTTCGCCATCGGCAATTCCGTAGGAATCCTGCAGGCCCTGCACCAGTTGCTGCGATCCGAGAACGTAGCAGGACATGCCGTGACAGACGAGCAGGTGGTGATGACCTCGGGGCGAGGTGCGAAAATCGGCGTAAAAGGTGAGCAGACCGAACACCCGAGTGAGTGTCGTTCCCAGATGCGTGGCAACAATTTCCGCCGCTTCGGGAGAGACCCAGCCGAAATGTTCATTAACTTCCTGAAGCGCAGAAAGGATGAGTTCCTGTCCCTCTTCGAAATCGCTGTAGGTGAAGTGAGAAAGCAATTCCCGCACAACATCGAGATCGATTTCCTGACGCCCGGTAAACGGAGCGGGAACGGGAAGAAAGGTGTGACTGGATTGGGCCTGTGCCACTCGGCAACCTCCCTGCCGCAAAGATGCGTCCCGATGAGAGGATGCTGCGACAGTCTGCGCAAGGGAAACGTTCATTTATCAGCGGAAGTATACCAGCGCAGCCACGCCAAACAGGAATGATCCGCAACAACGAACGGGTATCCCTGTCGCATCCTGCGGCTGATGCGAATCATGCGAAGCTGACAGCAACAAACGGCCTCCAGTGGTGATCCTGGAGGACGCCTGGGGCAGTCGCGGAGTCATTTCAGAATCAGGTGCGACGGAACAGAGCCTGGAAATCGCCGTCGAAGTCATCGAGGAACTGGTGGATGTCGACAACGTCACCGGAGGTAACGCGTTCTCCCGCCTCAGGAGCCTCGGAGATGATCTCCGGGATCACCGGTTCCTGTATTTCCTTGATCGCCTGTTCGCTCAGCCGGCGTAGGGCGAGTTGCGCTTCCTTCGGATCACCATCGTTAAGGACTGCTGCGACAAAGTTGCGGGAGTGACAATCTGTGCACTCCACGAGCATCGTCCAGATATCCGGTTTTCGCGAAATCACGTGAATGTCGTCTGACGCAAACTCATGGTGGCAGACGGTGCATCGTTCCATACGATTGAGGACAATCTTCTTGATGTGAACTTCGGAATCCATACTTCCCTAACTAAACTAGGGCGGAGTCATGTGACCCGACCCGCGGGGCAATAGCCGGTTTGCGGTTTACCCGGATCGCTTCTTGTCGAAATCATCGAGATCGAGCGAGTTGATGAAATCCCGGAATACTCCAAGTCGGTCGTCTGCAGAGCGGTCTCGCTCCGCGGATTCGGGGGCGATCATCGCCTCCTCGGAAACATCGATTTCATCGGCTACCTGAGCAACAAGCTCATCGATTTCGTCGTCGTCGCTATCCATCGCGACACCAACCTGATCCATAATCGAATCCTCGACCAGGATCCGTGTACCGGTGCGAACAGCAATTGCAATTGCGTCGCTCGGCCGCGCATCGATCTCCATCGTTTTTCCATCGAGATCGAGGACGATGCGTGCGAAGAACACCTGCTCGTTCAGATCTGAAATAAGGATGCGATCGACTCGCGCCCCGATCTGATTCAGCATGTCCCGCATGACATCGTAGGGAAGCGGTCGGGAGGGGGTGATACCCTGCAATTCCGTCGCGATCGCGTCGGCCTCGTAGGCACCGATCCAGATCGGCAAATGCCGGGTTCCTTCGACTTCTTTCAGAATCACAACACGATTCTGGGTCACGAGGCTGACCCGGATACTATCGACTGTGGTCTCAATCATCTGCAGGCCCTTTCGGCGTCGCAAATCGCGAAGGCTCCCTGGACGCTGTCATGAATGCTCGGCCCGGTCGGGAGCAATTGCGAAAGTCCGGAGGCGATGCGGCCATCAACCTGACTGACATTCTACACCTGCTATCAGAACCCGGATAGGGAACGTGGTAGCAGATACCAGAACGTACGCTGTTCACTGGTGTTCGGTTCCGCCTGCTAATCGAGTTCCGGGTAATCCTCGTGCGGCACCGGACCGAAGTAATCGGTCGGCCAATAGCTGAACCATGCCTTGCCGATGATGTTGTCCCACGGCACGAATCCAATCAGTCGGGAATCCGAACTGTTGTCACGGTTGTCCCCCAGCACGAAGACATGTCCATCGGGGACTGTCTGAATCGGGCAGACTTCACCGCGACTTTCACACCACGTGAGTTCACCATCGATATAGGGTTCGTCCAGCTGAACACCGTTGATGAAAACACCGTTGTCCCGAATTTCGACCACATCTCCGGGGAGACCGATGACTCGCTTGATGAATGGCTTCGAGGTGTCCACGACCGAGCCATCTGGCGGTGTCAGGACGATGATGTCGCCACGCTCTGGTCCACCGAACGGGCGGTAGACATCGTCGGCGTCCTCATGATCGATGAACGGCAGCCAATCGACCAACGACCATTTATCGAGTTCGAGATAGGCATTGCGGTTGACGAAGAGCATCTCGTTGTCGGCGAGGCTGGGATCCATGCTGTGCCCATCGACCCGGTAGTTCAGAACCACTGTCCGTACCAGCACGAAGATGACCGCCGCCAGGATGATCGTCTCGATGATCTCGCGAAATGCGCCGGATCGTTTCTTCGGTTCTCCGTCTGAATCGGATGGTGATTGAGCGGTGTCGGACGTTCCGGTTTCAGCAGTGGGTTGCTGATTGAAGCCCCATTGATTTTCGTCCCGTGGTCCTGATGAGCGTGATGATGGATCCTGATCGGTCATGCGGTAGATACCCTTGATTCGCGATCAGGGCAAACACCAAGGGCGCAGACATAGCTGCGCCCTCGATCTCAAGCTTCCCGGATTCGCCCCGAAATGGATGACTGGGCCGTTGGGCCTAGATTTCCTCAGCTCGGATTTCACGTGCCTTGGGAGCAGCTTCCTCGCGGGCTTCGGTTGTCGAAGCCGTCAGCGTTGATGCCTTGTCCGAAGAACCCTTGGTGATCTTGTTGCCCTTTTCGTCCACGCCGGATTCTGTCTTGAATTCCTTGATGCCCTTACCAAGAGCGCCGCCGATTTCAGGCAGTTTCCCGACCCCGAAGATGATGACAATAATGACGAGAATAATTGCGAGTTCAGGAACGCCAATTCCGCCTGGCATCTTTGAGATTCCTCCTGGTGCAGTAACGTTGGCCCCGGATTGACTGAGTCGCCAATCGGCTTACACGACTTCTCCGAAGCACGGTGACAGTCTAGCCCTGTGGCGACCGAGATTCAAACTCGGAAGCACTCCTCAGTGTTCTCTCGATCAGCTCAGCGCGAAGCTGCTGATGATCGCCAGCACGAGAAAAACCACTGTCGTGCCGATCGTGAAATCGAACAGCGTTTTCTCAAAGCCGCGCCGCGTCTTCTGGATCGATCCCGTATCTCCACCGAAGGCACCGCTGAACGATGAACCCTTGGTTTGAAGCAGGATGACGACAATCAGTGTGATCGCCGTAATGATGGTTACGAGGTTAATCGCTGTTTCCACGCGCGCATGGGTCCTTTGCATAGTCCGATGTTCGGGCTGTACGTGCCTGCACCAGTGTACCGGCACTTAGTGCCCAATCGCCACCTCGGCCGCCGCCACGATGCGATTGAACCGGTCGGCATGCAAACTCGCACTGCCAACGAGGAGTCCGCTGACGTGCGTTTGCGTCAGGAACTCGAGCGCATTGTCCTCAGTCGCGCTCCCCCCGTAGAGGACAGGGACGGAACGACCGAATCGCCCGGTGCACCAGTCGTGGATGAACCCGGCCATTTCCTCCGCATCGTCCGCCGAGGCAGCTCGACTGGTGCCGATTGCCCAGACTGGCTCGTAGGCAACAATCAGCCTGCCGATCCCATCGCCGATTGTGTCGGGAATGCCATCCTCAAGCTGAGCGCCAACGTGATCCCTGGCGCGGCCAGCATCACGGACTTCCTGGTTCTCACCGACGCAGAGCACCGCTGTCTTGCCTTCGGTGAGCAAGGTTTGGACCGTCTGCGCAAATGTTCCCTGGGGAGCTGGATGGTAGAGCCGCTGTTCCGAGTGACCAATCAGCACGAAATCGACATACGGCGAGATCATCGAGACAGACACATCACCGGAGAACGCTCCCGTCGCAGTGGGCACAGCTTGCTGTGCGCCAATCCAGATGCCCGGCTCTGGCAGGGCTTGGCGAAGTGGCACAACCCAGGGCATCGGTGGGGCGATTCCGACCTGCACCGATGAACTGGCGGCGGACAATTCGGAGAGCAGTGCCTGAGCCTCATCCAGCGTGGTGTTCATCTTCCAGTTGCCGATGATGAATGTCGTTGGTACGTGCATCAGTTTGCCTCGTCGATTGCGGCGATTCCTGGAAGCGTCTTTCCTTCCAGAAACTCGAGTGAAGCACCACCACCAGTCGAGACATGATCGATCCGATCGGCCAGACCAAGTTCCTGGATTGCCGCGACCGAATCACCACCGCCAATGACTGTGAATCCGTTGGCATCGGCAACTGCCCTGGCTACCGTTTCGGTGCCCTTAGCAAACGGTTTTCGCTCGGCCACGCCGAGTGGACCATTCCAGAGAATCGTTTTCGCCTGGGCGATCTCGGCAGCGAACCGTTTCGACGTCTCCGGGCCAATGTCGAAGATCGACTTGTCGTCAGGCACGGCATCCGCCGGAACGACCGAGCCCTCGGTCGCATCGATTGTTACGGCGATGACGACATCGACAGGGAGTACCACGCGAACTCCCTGCGCCGCGGCCGCACCGAGGATTTCCGCTGCAGTGTCGACCTGGTCGGCTTCGAGCAGCGACGTACCCACTTCGTTGCCAATGGCCCTGAGAAAGGTGTTCGCCATGCCACCTCCGATCAGGAGCACGTCAACCTTGTCCAGTAGATGATGAAGCACGGCAATTTTGTCGGAGACCTTGGCCCCACCGATGATCGCGACGAACGGCAATTCCGGTGAATCGAGGAGTCTTGCGAGTACAGTCAGTTCCCGTTGCATGAGCAGTCCGACTGCCGACGGAAGCAGGTGAGCCACACCCTCGGTAGAGGCATGGGCTCGATGCGCCGCACCAAATGCGTCGTTGACAAAGACGTCGGCCAGACTGGCCAACTCCTGAGCGAATTCCGGATCGTTCTGTTCCTCGCGGGGATCGAACCGGAGATTCTCCAGCAGGAGGACATCTCCGTCACCGAGCTTCGCATTCGCCTCATCGACACTGGTGCCAACGATTTCGCGACTCGACGAGACGGGTTGGCCCAGCAGCTCCGAGAGATGCTCTGCGACAGGGAGCAGGCGGAGTGAATCGTTAATCTTGCCCTTTGGTCGCCCGAGATGACAGCAGAGGATGACCCTGGCCCGATGCTCGATCAGCCACTGGATCGTTGGCAGAGAGGCCCGGATTCGCGTATCGTCTCCAATCGCCCCGTCGTTGAGTGGCACATTGAAATCGACGCGCACCAGCACACGTTTGCCGGCGACGTCCAGATCGATCAGATTTCGTTTCGCCATTCAAGTCTCCTGCTTATTGCTCGGTTCAGCCGAATCCTTGCTCGCAGAGAAGCGCAGCGAGATCAGCGGTGCGGCAGGAATAACCCCATTCGTTGTCATACCAGGCGATGACCTTGATCATGTTGCCGCCAATAACCTGGGTGGAAAGTGCATCGATGATCGAGGAGCGAGAGTCCTTGCGGTAATCACTGGATACCAGTGGTTCCTCGGAATACCCGAGAATCCCGACGTAACGATCGTCCTGCGACGCTTTCTTCAACGCGGCATTGACCTCCTCGACGGTGACATCTTTCTCGACTACGGCGACGAAGTCTATGATCGACACAGTCGGCGTCGGAACGCGCAAGGAGAACCCGTCGAACTTACCCTTGAGTTCTGGAATCACCAGCGAAACTGCCTTGGCGGCTCCGGTGGTGGTGGGAATGATGTTCTGGGGAGCTCCACGAGCCCGTCGATGATCCTTGTGCAATCCGTCCTGCAGCACCTGATCGGCCGTGTAGGAATGAACGGTGGTCACGAGCCCATGCTTGATCCCGAACTCGTCCAGAATCACCTTGGCCACTGGTGCCAGACAATTGGTGGTGCACGACGCGTTCGAGAGGATGTGATGCTCGGCTGGATCGTACTTCTCATCGTTGACACCAAGCACGATCGTCAGGTCCTCACCCTTGGCTGGCGCCGAGATGATGACCTTCTTCGCGCCGGCGTCGAGATGAGCCCGCGCCTGATCGGCTTCAGTAAAGCGCCCGGTTGATTCGATGACAACATCGACGCCGAGATCTTTCCATGGGAGGTTGCCTGGTTCGCGTTCCTCCAGCACTCTCATCTTCTTGCCGTTGACTGTCACGCCGTCTTCATCGGCCGTGACCTCGGCGTCGAACGTGCCGTAGGTCGAGTCATATTTCAGCAAGTGGGCCAGCGCCGCGTTGTCGCTCAGGTCATTGACGGCAACGATCTCGAAGAGATCGCTGAATCCACCCTGATGGACAGCCTTGTAGACCTGGCGTCCGATTCGACCGAATCCGTTAATTCCAACCTTGTAGACCACAGTCAACCTCCCTGGTCGCTTTGCGCAATGTTCGCTCGTGCCGGGAACCCTGACATTGCAGGTCCGGTCTCCGGATGTCCATTTGGCAACGACATCCTTGGGTCAAGAGAGACCGAAGCAGAACTGTCGTATCCTCACCACTTTACGCAGGAAAATGCCTATTGTGCTACGGGTTCCGCGATGTGCGCCGCCGGTGGTGCAGGTTGACGACCGATTGCTGAATTGGTCAACCGCATGATTTCCATCAGCGTGTTCGACAGTTTGTCGGGATCGTGGCGCAACGGATTCTTGTCGTTGACGACGTCCCGGGCAATGATTTTCGTTTGATCGAATGCAATCAGCGAACCGTCGTATTGCACGGCTTCGACATCCCACTCTGGCCGAATGGCGGTCGCTGCCGCTGGATTGCTGTTGACCAGCGCAAAGTCCAGTTCGCCTTCTCCGAGGTAGTTGATGATCTCCCGGATGTGGTCCTGATAACCGAAGTGATCGGTTTCGCCAACCTGGGTGGCGACGTTGCAAACGTAGACGGTGGCGGCCTGCGACCAGGTGATCGCTTCGCAGATACCGTCGACCAGCAGATTGGGCAGAACACTTGTATAGAGGCTGCCCGGGCCAAGCACGATCAGATCGGCATTGATAATCGCTGCCAGGGCCGGGCTGTAGGCACTCGGAGACGAAGGATCGAGGAAGACGCGAGAGATCGCCGCCGCCTCGTGAGAAATCGTCGATTCGCCACGGACCGATGTGCCATCGACGAGATCCGCGCAGAGTGTGATGTTCTCGACCGTCGATGGAAGAACACGGCCACGGACATTCAGCACACGCGCCGACTCGATCACGGCTTCCTCGAAACTGCCGGTTACTTGCGTCATCGCCGTAATGAAGAGATTGCCGAAGGCGTGACCCTCGAGTTCAGACTCTTCCTTGTCGAAACGATAGGCAAAGAGTTGGCTCATGATCGATTCGGCGTCGGCCAGTGAAACGAGGCAGTTCCGGATATCGCCGGGGGCCGGCATCGCGTAGGCATTCCGGATCCGACCGGTGCTGCCACCATCGTCGGCAACGGTGACAATCGCCGTGATGTTGACATTTTCGCGCTTGAGACCACGCAGCAACGCGCTGAGACCGGTTCCGCCGCCGATCGTCACGACATTGAAATCGGCCTGTACCGGGCCGAAGTGATGTTCCTTGACGATTTCGGCGAAGCCTCGGCCCGAGGATTCACTGGCCATCAGCGGGCGAATCATGGCATTGCTGACCTTGGCCACACCCAAACCAAGGATGATGATGCCACCTGCCAGAAGAATCACTTCCCGCCATGGATGAGGAATGAATTGCAGGGTCAGGTTGGTTACGACGCCGGAAACACCATCGGGAAACTCGACTGTCCGGTAGATCTGGGCCGCAGCCATCGCCATGGCCAGGCTGGTCAGAATGATTCCAAGCATGAACAGACCAATCCAGCGCTTGATCATCATGCCAGGGCGCAGCCATAGCCGGAACGTTCGGGATTTCATCGTGCAACGTCCGCAGGGAGGTTCAGGGTCAGCTCATTTCGAATTCTTGTCGGCGTACGAACGGGATGGAGTGATGCGATCACAAAGGAGCATCGCGAACCGTTGTTTTGTCGGGCAAGTATAGCAAGGATGCCAGGCCAAACTCCCGTTTCACCGCATGAAGGGCTACCGTTTGCGTCAGCTCGTCAGCTCGTCAGACCGGTTGCCGATGTGATCTAATTGCTCGCAGCAACATAACGTCGCTTCACCGATCGATGAGACACATGGCAAACGAGCCGCGAGGTTTTGGTTGACATACTGTGTCTCGTTTGGTATCATCTTCGTTCGCGAAGTGGTCAGGCTGGTCCTGACTGGTCGTGTACCGAGCATCGGGAGTTGACTAACGCGTGGTGCGAACAAACCAAACCGGCAAAATCCTGGTTTAACGGGAGGGGCAGATCATGTCCTCCCGCTTTGTTGTGCCTTTTAGTCCAACGATGATGATGCTCAGGCGTGATTGCAACTTCGCGTCAGTCGCTCTCGGCGACTCACAGATCAATCAAATGCGGTAGATCGCTCCAGGCATGGTGAGCGATCGTGTCCGAACACAAGATCACGCTCCGTGCGCAGTGCCTGATGAGATTTCAGCAGACAGAGGTTGACCATCGGCGCCGGGACGACAGGATTCTCGAAAAAGTCCGTGTAAGTGCAGGTAGAGGTTGGTAACGGTTCTGCAGGCCGCGCCTGCGCCAAATCCAGCCAGAGGAGTCGTGAATGGCGGTAGAACGAGACGTACGGGAAATCTCCGCAACACATGCGATCAATACTGTTCAGTACTCCTCCAATCAGGGTGTCAATCGACAGACGTTCGCCCGGATCCCGATGGTTCTGGAAATGCCGAATCTCGTGCAAATCCAGGTCGAGTCGTTCCAGTGGTTTCGTGATGAGGGTCTTGAAGAGTTGCTGAAGGAGATTTCTCCAATCAGCGATCACCATCGAAAGATGGAGCTTTACATCTCGGAGCCGCGATTCGATGAACCGTGGGCCCGTATGCCCAAGGGCGAAGAGCAGGACCGGGCGAAGCGCGATCCACGTATTGCCGAAGTCTATTGCCGGGAACGCGATATCACCTACGCCGCCCCACTTCGCGTCTCCGCGAAACTGGTCATGCGCGAAACTGGCGAAGTCAAGGAAACCGGTCCCGACGGGATCTTCCTCGGCGACTTCCCGATGATGACATCGGACGGTACCTTCATTATCAATGGTGCCGAGCGCGTCGTCGTCTCCCAGCTCGTCCGCTCCCCGGGTGTCTACTTCGAGCGTCAGCGCGATCCGGTGACTGGCAAGTTCCTGTCGACCGCCAAGTTGATTCCGAACCGCGGTGCCTGGCTCGAGTTCGAGACATCGAACCGCGACATCATTTCAGTCAAGGTCGATCGCAAGCGTAAGATGCCGGTTTCGATTCTCCTCCGGGCGATCGGAATAGACTCGGACGAAGCGCTGCTCGAGAAGTTCGCCGACGTTGATACCAACCCGGATCGTCGCTACATGGCGATCACGATGGACAAGGAACCGACCAAGACTCGCGAGGAAGCGCTCATCGAGCTGTATCGACGGCTTCGACCGGGTGATCCTCCAACCAAGGACAACGCAACGACGATGTTGGAGAATCTCTTCTTCAATGAACGTCGCTACGATCTGGCCAAGGTCGGTCGCTACAAGCTGAACGAACGATTGCACAAGGAATCGGTCGGTACCGCTGAGGAAGTCGACACCCGAATTCTCGGTGTGGACGATCTGGTCGAAATCATTCGCGAACTGATTCGCCTGAACAACGGCCTGAGTCACCCGGATGATATCGATCATCTCGGTAACCGCCGTATTCGCGCAGTTGGTGAATTGATCCAGATGCACGTCCGTACCGGATTCCAGCGCCTCGAGCGTGGTATCCGCGAACGGATGACGCTCTCCGATCCGGAAACCGTAACCCCGAACTCGTTGATCAGCACCACCAGGCCGGTCATGGCCGCGGTCCGCGAGTTCTTCGGTGGATCGCAGCTCTCCCAGTTCATGGATCAGACCAATCCGCTGGCCGAGCTGACACACAAGCGACGCCTTTCTGCACTTGGACCTGGTGGTTTGAGCCGGGATCGCGCGGGATTCGACGTTCGTGACGTTCACCCGTCGCACTACGGTCGAATTTGCCCGATCGAAACCCCGGAAGGTCCGAACATCGGACTCATCGGGTACCTGGCTACCTATGGAAAGATCAATCGCTACGGATTCATCGAAACTCCGTATCGACGGGTGATTTCGACCCTCGATGTGGCGCATCCGGAAATCCCGCTGGTGACGCAGATTCTGCGGGACGATGCGATCGATGCGAACGACACGGTCATCGCGAAGACCGGTGTCGAGATTACCGAGAAGATCGCGAAGCAAATCGTTGATGCAGGTGTCAAGATCATCCGCATCAAGCCGGTTGCCTCCGATCTGATTCGGTATCTGCCAGCGAACCTCGAGGAAAACTCGATGATCGCCCAGGCGAACACGCCGCTCGACGAATTGAATCGCATTGCCGTCGATAACGTCACAGTCCGGCTCGTTGCCGATGGTCACCGATTCCCGGTGGTGCCGGCCGAGCAGGTCCATTACATGGATGTCTCGCCGAAGCAGGTCGTCTCTGTTGCGACGGCGCTGATCCCGTTCCTCGAGCACGACGATACGAACCGGGCATTGATGGGCGCCAACATGCAGCGCCAGGCTGTGCCGCTTATCCGGCCACAGGCGCCTGTCGTGGGTACCGGAGTCGAGCATCAGGCAGCACGCGATTCGGGACAGGTACTCGTTGCCCGTCACGAAGGCGAAGTGATCTCGAGCTCCGGCAAGCAGATCATCATCCGTGACGACACCGGCGAAGAGCATACCTACAACCTTCGCAAGTTCGTCCGTTCGAACCAGGACACCTGTATCAATCAGCGTCCGAGTGTTCGCAACGGTGAGCGCGTTGGAATCGGGCAGATCATTGCCGACTCGTCCTCGACCGAAAGCGGCGAGCTCGCACTCGGCCAGAACGTTCTCGTGGCATTCATGCCATGGGAAGGCGGCAACTTCGAAGATGCGATTCTGCTGAGTGAACGCCTCGTCCGTGACGATGTCTACACCTCGATTCATATCGAGAAGTACGAGGCTGAAGCGCGCGACACCAAGCTCGGGCCCGAGGAAATCACCCGCGATATTCCGAACGTCGGTGAGGATTCCCTCGCCAATCTCGACGAGGGCGGAATCGTTCGCATCGGTGCCGAAGTTCGACCGAACGACATTCTCGTCGGTAAGGTGACACCACGTGGTGAAACCGAACTGAGCGCAGAAGAGCGACTGCTCCGGGCCATCTTTGGTGAGAAGGCGCGTGAGGTGAAAGATACCTCGCTGCGAGTTCCGCACGGTGTGCTTGGCAAGGTGATCGACGTCAAGGTCTTCAATCGCGAGGATTCGTCGGATCACGAATTGCCAGCCGGAGTCAACCAGAGCGTCCGCGTGATGATTGCGCAGAAGCGCAAGATTTCCGAAGGCGACAAGATGGCCGGTCGTCACGGCAACAAGGGTGTGATCAGTCGCATCCTTCCAATAGAAGACATGCCGTACCTGCCGGACGGAACGCCGGTCGATATCATCCTCAATCCGATTGGTGTGCCGTCGCGCATGAACCTCGGCCAGGTGCTGGAAACACACCTTGGCTGGGCAGCTCGCAAGATGGGTTACAAGGTTGCGACGCCAGTCTTCGACGGAGCCAGCGAGGCGCAAATTCGCCAAGCGCTGCGAGAAGCCGGTTTGCCAGAGGATGGCAAGGTCGATCTGTACGACGGACGATCCGGCGAGAAGTTCGACCGACCGGTAACTGTCGGCATCATTTACATGCTGAAACTTGCTCACCTGGTCGAGGACAAGAT
>JBBJOX010000019.1:0-7826 GCA_037724245.1 Thermomicrobiales bacterium
CTGCGGAGCGTATTCCTGGGCCGAAGGATCCGCCAGCCGCGTGATGAAGTTCAACGCCACTGGCAGGCTCCCCTGCAGCGTCCCGGGATCAGTACGAACCAGTAGCGCCACATATTCGTCAATCACTTCCCTCGTCAGGTTGAACCCGAATTGATCGGTGGCCTCGTCCTCCAGATGGTGAGCCTCATCGATCACCAGGCGATCGTATCCGGGAATGACGAATCCGCCGCCTTCTACATTGGTTAGCACGAGTGCATGGTTGGCGATAACTACGTGCGCATTCTGGGCATTTGCCCGCGCCCGATAGTAGAAGCAATGACCGTTTCTGGCATAGGCGCAGCGCTTGGGCGAACATCGTCCCCGTTCGGACGCAAACTTCCTCCAATGGCTGTTTTCGTCCGGAGTCAGGCGGAGTTCGGCCTTGTCACCGGTTTTGGTCTGGCCAAGCCAGAGCAGAATCTTGGCTCTGAGTGAAGCATCGGCCGGGTCCTCGACTGGATCGGATGCGTGCTGAAACCATCGACTCAGGCACAGATAATTATCTCGCCCCTTCATCACGGAAACGCGCAGGGTGTCGCTGAAACCCGCCGTCTTCAGCGTGGTCCGAACATCCGGCAAATCCTTCCGGTACAGCTGATCCTGCAGCGCCAGCGTGTCGGTCGATACGACAACCCGTTCTCCTCGCGTCAGGGCGTACAGTGCCGACGGAAGCAGATAGGCAAGACTCTTTCCGGTTCCGGTTCCGGCTTCGACAAGTAGGGACTCGTCGTCATTGAAGGCGGAAGCCACCGCCAGCGCCATATCGATCTGCGTGGGCCGGGATTCGTAATCGACGAGAATGCTGGAAAGCGGACCTTCGGACGACAGAAACTCATCGATCGCTTCGAGATCGAGCGGTGTCTGGATGCCCGTTTTTTTTAGAGGTTCCAGCTTGTCTCGCTTCTCGAGAAACGCGAGTTCGAGCGGAGGCATGCGATCTGTGGACTGACCGGCGTCGCTGAAAAGTGGAAACGGCAAGTCGGAATCTGCAGCGTCGGCGAACAGGTCCGCTTCGGACCATCCAGCCTGCCGCGCGAACTGCGAGACTTCTCCCAGCGTCCGCACATCGTAGCGATCGACCCGATCGAGCAACCGCTGAAATACCGCCATCGTTGCCTCGACATCTGGCATCGCGCGATGCCGGACGTCTTCCGGAAACGGCACACCCATCGATTCGGCAACAGTTCCCAGTGAATAATTGGGAAGATCGGACAACAGCGCGGTGGCAAGCTGGAACGTGTCGATCTGCCGGTTCGGAACCGGTACCCCGGCGTTTTGCAGCATCGAGACATCGAATCGAATCCAGTGGCCAACGATCGGCCTCGATCCGATGATCTTGCGGATATCCGGCAGCAGGTCCTCAAGCGGCGGACTCTCTCGCAATGCCTGTTCGCTGATACCGGTCAGTTGCTGAATCTCGAGCGGAACCGCACCCTTGGGCCGAACAAGCGATTCGAATGTCTCCAGCACGCCGCTCCGGTTGAACAGGGCAATCGCGATTTCGATGATTTCACTGTGTTCAGGATCGAATCCGGTCGATTCGATATCCATCGCGACATAGGTCGCCTGTGTGGTTGAACCGACGGGTTGTACGTGGCGCACGGGCGAAGCTGTACTTTCCAGGCCTGGATTCAGGCGTTTCCGAGAGCGTCAGAGTTTGTTCTGCGCAAGTGCATCGCTGACATTCAACGACGTCAGAATGAGATGCGTAAAGCCGGTACTGAGAGGTTCGATGCGGATGAATTCGTCCAGCCGATGGACATTGCCTCCGGTAGTCAGTCCAATACACATGGCGGGAATACCACGGCTGATCGGAATGTTGGCATCGGTACTGGAGGCATCGCAGGTGACTTCGATGCCAAGCGTCTCGAGCACCTTGATACCGATTGGCACAATACCGTGATCAGCTTGCTGCGCTCCCGCCGGTCGATCCCCGACAACATCGAATGCCACGGTAATTCCGTCCGGCGCCTTTCCCATTATGTGCTGTTCGGCAAGGATCACGAGGTCGTTCAGCGCCGATTCATTTTCCGAACGCATATCCAGTAGCGCTGTCGCTTCGGCCGCGATGGTATTGACACTGAGTCCAGCGTGAAACGTTCCGACATTCAACGAAGTCTTGGGTTCTGATTTGAGTTTGATCGAATCGAGCCGTCCCACGATGGTAGCCAGATGGTGAATCGCGCTGGGCTTGCCGGCATCGCCCCAGCTGTGACCGCCAGGACCGGTAACCGTGATCCGAAAGCGCCGACTGCCAATGGCCCGGTGAGTAATCCGGCTCAGACTGTGCCCTTCGACAGCGATGGCTGCGCCCAGCCCCGGAAGCGAGTCAACCACGGCCCGCATGCCTCGAAGATCACCCAGACCTTCCTCGCCGACATTACCCGTGACCACAATATCGGTTTCCGGAATGACATCGAGCTGCTCGAACGCCTGTTTCAGGGTCACGATGGCGGCCACGCTGACAGAATTGTCACCGACACCAGGAGCGGCCAGTCGATCGCTGGTTCGGCTGACGGTGATTGGCGTATCCATCGGGAACACCGTATCGGTGTGACCGGCCAGCAACATGGTCCGGGATCGATCCCGCCCGGGAATTCGAGCAGTGACATTGCTCAGCTCATCTATTCGAACATCATCGAATCCGGCGTCGGTAAACATGCGGTAGACGAGTTTGGCACGACCTGCTTCTTCATTGGTAGGTGCAGAGGATTCGGTGATCTGGATCGTCCGCTCGATCAGGTCCTCGACAAGGTCTCCGGCAATGGACCGTGTTCGACCAACAAACTCCGCATCGAGAAAACGCACGAGCGAACTCCTGGTTGAGTGACGAAGACGAACCGCGTGCCGCCGGCCGCATCGTCGCCGATACGTGTCACGAAAGAGGATTGAAGTATACCGAACGACCCGACTGTTGCCGGAGTCGTTCCAAAGTATGTTCCAGTTGCGAATATGTCTCATCAAGTTGCTTGACACCTGGCACGGCGGCGGTTAGTTTCCACATTAGAGGATCAACTCTCGTAACCGACATCCCCATTCGTGATTCCGGAGTTACGGGCAGCACTGAAGTTCAAAGGAGAACCTCAATGGCGTACCACCGTTTCGATGCAGTCATAGTCGGTGCCGGCGGGGCAGGCCTCATGGCCGCCATTCAAATGGCAGGCAAGGCCAACGTCGCCGTCGTCAGCAAGCTCTACCCACCCAGATCCCACACCGGCGCTGCGCAGGGCGGCATCAGCGCTGCCCTCGGCAACCGCGAGGAAGATCATTGGGAATGGCATATGTTCGACACCGTTAAGGGTGGAGACTACCTGGTAGATCAGGATGCGGCTGAAGTACTGACCCGGGAAGCCGTCGACGCGGTTCTCGAGCTCGAGCACATGGGCCTTCCGTTCAACCGAACTGAAGAAGGCAAGATCGACCAACGATTCTTCGGCGGTCACACCCGCAACTACGGCGAAGCTGCCGTGCGTCGTGCCTGTTACGCGGCCGACCGTACCGGGCACATGATCATCCAGACCCTCTATCAGCAGGGAATTAAACACAACGTCAATTTCTTCGACGAACATCACCTGCTGGATATTATTTTCGCCGACAACGGCGACTGCTGCGGTGTTGTGACCTACGAAATGAAAACTGGCGAGACGCACGTCATCCACGCCAAGTCGGTGATGATCGCCAGCGGCGGCTATGGCCGAGTTTTCAAGATCACCTCGAATGCAATCGCCGGAACCGGCGACGGAATTGCTCTTGCCTATCGCAAGGGCATTCCGCTGATGGACATGGAGTTCTACCAGTTCCACCCAACCGGACTCTACAAGCTTGGCATTCTGGTGTCCGAGGCCGCCCGAGGTGAAGGTGGCATTGTCCGTAACGGCTTGGGCGATGCCTTCGCAGCGCGCTACGCTCCGACCCTGAAAGATCTTGCACCCCGCGATATGATGTCCCGCTTCATCTATCAGGAGATTAAGGAGGGACGCGGCGTCGACGGCAAGGATTATGTCCTGCTGGACGTGTCGCATCTTCCACCAGAAGTGATCGACGAGAAGCTGCCGGACGTCACCGACTTCGCTCGTGTTTACCTTGGCGTCGAACCGAAGAACGAAGGTATCCCGATTCAGCCGACGGCCCACTATGCAATGGGTGGTTTGCCAACCAATGTGGATGCGCAGGTCATTCGCGACCCCGCTGGCAACGTTGTACCTGGGTTCTACTCGGCCGGTGAGTCGGCCTGCGTGTCTGTCCATGGTGCCAATCGACTCGGCACCAATTCGCTGGTCGATCTCGTGGTCTTCGGGCGGAGAGCCGGACGCCGCATGCTCGAGGAAATCCAGTCCGTCGATTGGGCAATGCTGCCAGACGAACCAGATTTCATCGCCAAGGCGCAGGTCGAGGATCTGTTGTCACGGGAGAAGGGCGAGAATGCAGCCCGGATTCGCGCCGATATGCAGGAAGTGATGATGGACAAAGTCTCAGTCGTCCGCGACGAGGCCGGTCTCCGCGAGGCCGAGCACATCATCCGCGACCTGAAACAGGCCTACAACCACATCTCGATTCAGGACAAGGGCAAACGTTTCAACACCGAACTGACTGAAGCTCTGGAACTCGGCTGTATGCTCGATTGTGCGGAAACGATCGTGCATGGATCGATCGAGCGACAGGAAAGTCGCGGCGCTCACTACCGTGAGGATTTCCAGACCCGCGACGACAAGAACTGGTTGGCCCACAGCCTGATCTATCGAACTTCCGGCGGCATGCGACTCGAGAAAAAGCCGGTTGTGATTACGAAGTTCGAGCCCAAGGAACGCAAGTACTAACACGATCAACGAGGACCAATTCCCAGCGAAAGGTACCAGGATGCAAGTCACACTTCGCATCAAGCGTTTCAATCCGGAACTCGATACAAAAGCTCACTTCGAGGAATATGAGGTCGAGGTCGAAGGTACGGACCGTGTACTCGATACCCTGAATCAGATCAAGTGGTATCAGGACGGCACGCTGACCTATCGCCGTTCCTGCGCCCATGGCATCTGTGGTTCCGATGCCATGCGCATCAATGGACGGAATCGCCTTGCCTGCAAGGTCCTGATGAAGGATCTGGGTTCGAAGATCACGATCGAACCACTGATCGGTTTCAAGATCGAGAAAGATCTTCTCGTCGACATGGAGAAGTTCTTCGACGCCTACAAGTCCGTCAAGCCATACCTGATCGCCGACGATGCGCCTGGCACGGGCGAACGGCGGCAATCGCCCCACGATCGCGAGAAGTTCGAGGACACCACAAAGTGCATCCTCTGCGCGGCCTGTACAACAGCTTGCCCGGTCACGTGGACAACAGACGACTTTGTTGGTCCCGCGGCGATCGTCAACGCCCACCGCTTCATCTTCGATAGTCGAGACACTGGTGGAGCGGAACGACTGAGAATTCTCAACGGTCGCTCCGGAGTCTGGCGTTGTCGTACCGTGTTCAACTGCACCGATGCCTGTCCTCGCGGAATCGAGGTCACAAAGGCTATCGAACAAGTGAAACGGGCGCTGCTCTTCGAGCAGGTCTAGGGTGTTGTGCCATAATCCCGGCACAACATCTCTCCAATACTTCTGTCGTTTTGTGATCATGTAAGCACTGGCGGGCCTGAGACCGATGCCGAATCCGTTTTCCTGGGATTACCTGAATTCCGTTCCACCGAGCAACGATGTCATCGACGGCTGGTCGATGCTCTGCTTGCTGGTATTCGGGTCCGGATTCCTTCTGTCGTCGGCAATTTTCTACCGACCTGGTTTGCCACTGTTCCGAGGGAAGTACAAGCGCAAGACCGTTCAATTCGTCGCTGGCGTTGGGCTCTGGATTTTCGGCGCCGGACTCTTCTTCTTCCTGATTCAATTGCTGCAGATCGATCCCTTCACCTTTGGTCGAAGAATCTGGATGTTCCTGTCATTCCTCGCCTCATTGGTCTTTGTCGCGTTCGTGGCCTTCGCCTGGTGGCAACGAGCCTCGGAAGTTAAAGCTGTCATTTCCAGCCCCTCCGGAGCGACGATCCAGCGTCCGGCACCACAACGCCGCCCAGTCCGCCGCCGCCGCATCTGACTCTGCTGAACAACGAGAAAGCGCCCGATCCGTGAGGACCGGGCGCTTTTCTGTTTGCCGAGGGAATAGCCGTGCACCCTCTTTCGATACGAACCTTCCAGCTTACTGCCGTTCGTTAGCTCCAACCGGGAGACCCCGCATCACCCGAAGATGGCCGCTTAGGGCTGCTACGTTCCCGTCCTGACCCGGTTCACAGTTCTCCGCCGTGCAGGACCCGATTTTCAACACTACGTGGCGACAGCAGTCCCACAAAGCCGAACCTGGAGAGGGAATTCAACCCCGCTGAGGCGGATTGCGGGTACAGGGCACCGCCAGCTCCCCGTCTAGCACGACTCGCACGAGTATACAGAACCGAAGACGATCCAGACAGGGTCAATGTGATTCAGGCGTTGTATTCCAGACCGCGCCCAGCCCTCAAACGATGAAGGTTCACGAAATCGATCGCATTGGGACCAACGAAGTGGATGCTGCCGAGATGACCATCGCGGCCGTTCCCGGTCACGAATCGATACCGGATGCCGCGGTCCTCGATCTGGCGGGAACACACGAACAGATCGTCCGCCAGTTCTGCAAACAGTGCGAAGGCAATTTCATCGGCCGCAAGAACATCGTCAACCGGGGTGTCGACCCAGAGATTGAAGTTCATTGCGCCGTGTTCGACTTCGGGTTCGCCGATCATGTGAACGACATCGGCGTGATGAAACACGGACTCGGCACCCATCGCGAAGTTCTTGTTTTCAGTGGGATCGCCCGACCAGCCCTCACCATAATAATCGTGAAGGGTAGATACGATCTTGTCGAAAACCGAACCAGGAATGTGTTTGCTCATCCGGAAAGTCCTTTGCCTTTTCGCATGCCCATGCGGGATTGAGAGAGAGTGGGCATGCGTGCGCAGTGTGGAGAAAGTTCATTCAGTCCGCACGGGCCAGACCCGGCGGGTTGAAGGGCTATACTACCAGCCAGAAGGCCCGAATTCACGCCCCCAGGAGCAAATGACATGCAGCGAGTGCTCGATATTATCTTCGGCCGGGAGCGCGACATTCCAGATGTTCCAGTGTGCCCGGATCACCACATCGAAATGCATCTTCGAGGCAAACTCGGACGACCCACGCGATTCGCCGCGCAAACGGAGGAGGAATACACCCTCATCTATTATTGCCCGGCTGAGCACTGCAACCACACCGACGAGCGCCAACGAGCCCGGACACAGATCCCGGTCCCCAACGAGCCACCGGATCGCCCATCCTTCGCCCGCCCGGGCGACCGACCTGCCTGAGTCTCCGACTCATGTGTTCTCGTGCTGATAGACCCCGTCGTAACCGGTGGCAGTGCCCTCGTCCAGCCCAAAGAAGACGAGCTGGAGGACGCGGGCATTGCGCTGAACGCGGAATCCGGCCGGGTTGAGCACCGAGAGTAGTGAGGTCGATCGACCGCAATATCCGGCATCCCAAACCGCAGTGTGGATCGAGACACCGCTTCGTCCGAGGCTGGACCTCGGCCGCCCCAGCGCCATCAGATTCACAGGAATATTCACGATTTCGTTGAACACCACGTGATAGACACCCGGAATCAGATCGAGCCACCCATCTTTGTCAAACGACAGTTCCTCGAGATCGGGAAGCACGCGATCAGCGTTGTCGATTCCAATGGTGCCGGGACCATTGTGACGGGCCACTGACAGCAGAGTCAGATCGATCCCGTT
>JBBJOX010000019.1:7836-17122 GCA_037724245.1 Thermomicrobiales bacterium
GTTGAATCTGCTGATCGACATCGAGCACACCCTCCACCAGCGGATGCGCCTGATCGACAATGCGTGAGCGGAGCTGTTCCCGACTCAGTACACCCGATACACGTGTGTCTGGTACTTGCGACGTGGTCATGCGAAGATCTTCTCCCTTGGGTACATCCTGATTCGGAGTCGGATACTGTTGTGTTCTTAATCAATGAATGACTGAGTCTCGACGACGATCGTTCCAGACGCTCCGCCATCGTGACTTTCGCCTGCTCTGGTGCGCCGATACGATTTCTGCGTTCGGAACGCAGATGCAGCGAGTCGCTATCACCTGGCAGGTGTTTGAACTGACAGGCAGTGCGTTCAGTATCGGATTGCTTGGGTTATTCCGGTTCCTTCCGACACTTTTGTTCGGTCTCGTCGGCGGTGTGATCGCGGATCAACGGGATCGTCGTCTGATTTTGTTCTGGACGCAGCTGGCAATGATGCTGAGTACGGGAACGCTGGCCGTCGCCACGTTCAGTGACTCGGCCAGTATGCCACTGATTTACGGGATCACTTTCGTATCCTCGATGATCAGTGCGATTTCGAATCCCTCGAAACAGGCGCTCATTCCAGCACTCGTTCCAAGAAATGAACTGATCGGTGCAGCGGCCACCGTCAATCTCTCGATGCAGATCGCCTCGGTCGTTGGCCCGGCCGCTGCGGGTCTCCTGATCGGGGTTGCCGGTGTCGGTGCGGCCTATGTTATCGACACTCTCTCGTTTTTGGCGGTGATTGCGGCCGTCGTGATGATGCGAACCAGACCGGATCCCATGCCGATCACGTCGCGCGGGTTGGCCGCAGCTGTCGATGGTCTCAAGTTCCTTTGGGCCGCACCAATCCTGTTGGCGGTGATGGGTCTCGATTTCGTCGCGACATTCTTTGGGGCCAGTACGTCGCTCATGCCTATTTTCGCGGCCGAGGTTTTCGATGTCGGGGCTACCGGGCTTGGCTTGCTCCTGAGCTCGGTGGCGGTAGGATCGGTCATCGGTGGTGTCGCACTGGGCTCACTGCCGATACCGATGCGAGCCGGGCGCGTGATCGTGATCGCGATCGTCGCCTATGGCGCATGTATCGCCGGATTCGGACTTAGTCCCAATATCGTGATTGCGATGCTTTTCCTGGCGGGATCGGGCGCTGCAGATTCGATCAGTATGGCAATGCGCCATTCGATCAGGAATCTCGTGACCCCGGATGAATTCCGCGGCAGAGTGGCTGCCACGCATTCGACCTTCGCCCAGGGCGGGCCACAACTTGGCGAACTCAATGCCGGTGCCCTGGCTTCGCTCATAGGTGCCCCGGCGGCAGTCGCCATTGGTGGAACGCTGACGGTGCTCTCCTGCCTTGTTGCAGTCAAGAAAGTCCCGAGCCTGATGATGTTCCACACGGAGCGGCACGAAGAGCAAACGGGGGTGCCTGTCCAGTAAGGCTTGCTAGTCGTTTTCCTGTTTGGTGAGCATGTTCCAGACCTTGAGCGGCTTGTCGACCATCAACACAACGAGATCGGATTTCTCCGAGGTGTCGACGGCTGTCTTCGATGCCTCGAGTTCATCGAGCACGATTTCGACATCGGCCGACGCTCGCCCGCCCCGAATCACGGCATCCTTGAGGATCCCTGCGATCTCGCCCGGTGCTCGACCTCGCGTGTCATCGTCTTCCCGAATGATGATGCGATCGAAGGTTTTGCCTGCCAGTTCACCGAATATGTTCATATCGCCATCGGAACGGTCGCCGGGCATGCTGATGACTGCGACCGTGCGCTCGGCGCCCATGCGATGCACGAAATCGGCAAGTCCTTCGAGCCCGGCCACGTTGTGACAGTAGTCGACGACGATCCGCTTGCCGGCTAGATCGAGCAGGTTGAACCGACCCGGGGTCTGGAAGAAGCTGCTGGAGAAACTGCGCAGCGCCTGGCGGATGTAGTCCAGTGGGACATCGTCTGCCAGAGCTGCCGAGGCAGCAGCCAGCGCGTTGGCAATATTGACGCGTGCCCGGCCCTCGAATGTCGCCGGAATCTGACTCGCGAGCAGCAGGGACGTTTCGCGTCGATGTTCTACCACGGTGATCATTTCACCCTGGCGCGTTTCGCGCAGAAGCACGGCCTTGCCGCGTTCGCGAATGTGGTCGCGAATTACCGGATTGTTCTCGTCCATGCTGAAGAAGAGAATCTCGCCTCGCGCGTAGCGAGTCATCTCGACGGTCCACTCGTTATCGGCGTTGAGGACGCTGGCGCCGTCACGGAGCACACTCTGTGGGACGACGGCCTTGACCCGGGCGAGTTCACCAAGCGTATCGATTCCCTTGAGCCCGAGGTGATCGCTGCTGACATTAGTGACGACAGCAATATTGGCGCGGTCGAAGCCAAGCCCGGAACGGAGAATGCCACCACGAGCGGTTTCGAGCACGGCGTAGTCGATCGTTGGATTCTTGAGCACCATTCGTGCACTTGTCGGTCCACTCATGTCGCCAGCCATGATCTGGGTGCCATCGATGTAAATGCCATCGGTGGTGGTGAGACCGACCGTTTTGCCGGCGGTTTTCATAATGTGGGCGATCATGCGCGACGTTGTGGTTTTGCCATTCGTGCCGGTCACCGCCACAATCGGAACCCGGCTGGGCGCGGTTCGCGGGAAGAGCATATCGACAACGGCGCGGCCGACGTGCCGCGGATGACCCTCGGTTGGATTGGTGTGCATCCGGAAACCGGGACCGGCGTTCACTTCGCAGATCGCGCCACCGGTTTGCCGAACTGTTTTCGAAATATCCTCGGTAATCAGGTCGATGCCTGCGATGTCGAGACCGACAACCATGGCCGCCTGCCGCGCAATCTCGACATTATCTGGGTGGATATCATCGGTCCGATCGATCGACGTGCCACCGGTGCTCATGTTGCCCGTGAGCTTGAGCTGAATGACCGCTCCCGTTTCAGGCACGGTTGCCAGGGTCAGCCCATCGCGCGCCAGAAGTTCCATCGTGGCATTGTCGACATGGATACGAGTCAGGATTTTCTCGTGACCGACACCTCGTCGCGGATCGGCGTTGGCCGCTTCGATCAATTCCTGCACCGAACTCGATTCATCGCCCACCACATGGGCAGGAACCCGTTCAGCGACCGCCACAACCTCGTTGTTGACGACCAGAATGCGATAGTCCTTACCCGTGATGTAGCTCTCGACCATCACGATATCGCCGCGACTCTCGGCGATCGCCACGGCGAAACCTTCCCGCACTTCCTGGTCGGTCGTCAGATTGATGCAGACGCCCCGACCGTGATTGCCATCGAGTGGTTTCAGCACAACCGGGAAGCCGATTCGCTTCGCAGCGCGAAGGGCTTCCTCGACGGTGGTCACGACCTGACCGCGCGGCACAGGAATTCCGACTTCATGCAGCAGGCGGTTGGTCAGTTCCTTGTTGCTGGCAATATCGACCGCAATATTTGCGGTGTCGGATGTAACAGTTGCCCAAATCCGGCGCTGGTACTTTCCGTGACCAAGCTGAACGAGCGAGCGCCGGGGATCGAGCCGGATCACCGGAATACCGCGCCGCGTTGCTTCAGTGACGATAGCGCCTGTCGATGGACCGTAGGCGAGCTTCTCGCTAACCCGAATCACGTTGTTTTCGAGTTCTGACACGAAATCAAACGCTGGCTCGGAACCGTAGATAAGATTGTTCAGCACCCGGACCGAGAGTGCACCGGCAGCCAGCCCGACATCTTCCTGATCGTACGCAAAGACAACATGGTACAGACCGCGCTCGCCCGAGGTCCTAGTTTTCCCACGTGCAACTTCGGCACCGGAGAGATTCTGGAGCTCGAGCGCCACGTGCTCCAGCACGTGACCCATCCATGTTCCCTCGCGCAATCGCTGAAGGAAACCGCCAGGTTTTCCGATGGAACAGCCATGGTCATAAAGCGACGGGATCAGCTCTGTGATCTTCTCGTAAAACCCGGGAATCTTGTTCGACGGTCGATCTTCGAGTTCACCTATGTCGACCAGATACCGAATCACGGGCATCCGCGCCCAAAGGTTGGGACCTCTGAAAACGGTCGTCTCGCGGATCTCAATCACCGGCACATCCTCCGCAACTCTTCACCCGAAATTTCAATGTCTGGAACATGCGCGAGCTTCGCGAAGTGTAGTGGCTATGCGACGTTCCGCACGCTGACCGATTCAGTTGCACATGCCCAGCGTATTTGCCGCGCACGCTGATATCTGTGTCGTTTGTGCGTTGCATCCGAACCGGCATCAATCATGGAGCAGCTTGCGAGTGACCGTATCGAACCGGTGACCGGGCGTGAGCACGTGGAGCTTGGCATTGCTGACGGCAATTTCACCGTATGCCTTGACCTTGAAGATGTCGCTGAACATGTCCGAACCGTCGACGATGGTCAGGCTGTGGCGACCGATGACTTCGATGATGCCCTGGTTGTCGATCATCGCTGCAGTGTCTTCATCGAGGCCGAGGCCGAGCAATCGAGGATTTGCCGCTACCAGCGCCAGGAGACGACCAATCCGGTCGCGCTGGCGAAAATGCTGATCGATAATGATGTTGTTGATTAGCCCGAACCCGGCAACCATCTGTGCCATTCGGAGCTTGGGTGTGCTCCCGCTGGCTCCCATCGCAACCATATGCGCCGAGAGAACCGATGCCCCGGCACTGGTGCCGGCGACGACGACGCCCTCCTCGTTACGCTTGCGGACGAGTTCCTCGAACTTGGTGCCGCCTGTCATCGCGGAGAGGCGCATCTGGTTGCCACCAGTCAGGAAAATCCCGGTCGCCTGATTCACCAGGTCGAGAGTGTCGTCGCTGTTGGCATCGTCTCGGCCACCGATGTAGACAACCTCGGCACTTTCGACACCCATTCCAAGGAAGAGCGCCTTGTACCGAAGCCCTGCGGTTTCGATGGATGACGCGGTCGGCACGATCGCGATACGGGCAGCCTTGCCGCCAGCGAGTTGCGAAAATGCCGACAGAATGATCTTGTCGTCGAGTTTGTCCTCTGCTCCGCCGATGGGAATAAGGACACCACGTCGATGCCCGGCAACGTCCTCGGTGTCTTGAGGTTGGGAGGATACGGCTGTCGGCATGTAAGATCGTTCCTGACGTGGCTGCATTTGGATGTTTTCGCCGTTCGCGACAGCAAAAGTCTACCTTGTGGGGAACGGCGCACCCGCGGCGGGGCCGTTGATTCGGCAATGTACCGCGCTTGCTCTGCAGGCGTCAATTGATACACCGAGAGTTTCTGTCGCGTCGGCGACAGAGTCACGACTAGGTTTCAGGGGACAACTGGATGGTACATCCACTATTGGAACGATTGCAGCACGGTGTGATTCTCGCAGACGGTGCGATGGGGACGATGCTGTACGAGGCCGGCCGATCACTCGACGAGTGCCTCGAGGCACTGAACGTCTCGCAACCAGCACTGGTGGCCGGGATTCACCGCGCCTATATCGCGGCGGGCTCCGACCTGATCGAAGCGAATACGTTTGGCGCGAATCGCTTTCGGCTCGAAGCTCATGGCCAAGCCGACAACCTGCAGCAAATCAACTCGCGAGGAGTCCGGATTGCGCGGGAAGAGCGCGAAATCAGTGGGCGCAATGTGATCGTTTCCGGATCGCTCGGCCCGACAGGGCGGACTCTGGAGCCGTTCGGCACGCTCACGCGGACAGCTGCGCAGCAAGCCTATCGCGAGCAGATCGAAGTGCTGCTCGAAGCGGGTGTCGACATGCTGACGATCGAGACCATGGGGAACATCGATGAGATGGAGGCCGCAATTGCCGCTGCCCGATCCTGCTCCGATCTTCCGATCATGGCACTGATGACGTTCGCGGAGGATGGACGAACCCTGACCGGCTCGAATCCGGAACAGATCGTCGAACGCCTGTCTTCTCTGGGAGTCGATATTCTGGGAGCCAACTGTTCCGTTGGCCCACAGCGCCTGCTTCAGGTGGTCGAGCGAATGCGTCGACGCCTCGACGAGGTAGAAGGCGATCGACCGTATCTGGCCTGTATGCCGAACGCAGGCTGGCCGCAGATAGTCGGCTCGCGTGTCATTTATCGTTCGACGCCAGAGTATTTCGCGCAGTTTGCAGAATCGGCGATGACCGGTGGGGCCGATGTGATTGGTGGATGCTGCGGGACAACGCCGGATCACATCTCGGCGATGAGCCAGATGATTCGACAACACAGCCCGGCAGATACTGTCGGCGTTAGCCCCGCTCCACCACTTGATCGACAGGCGGCAGCGATCTCATTCACCAGCACCGAACCAACCGAGTTACGCAAGAAGCTGGGTAACCGCTTCCTGAAGTGCGTCGAAATCGATCCGCCCAAGGGACTGAATCCGGAGAAGGCGATTGCCGGTGCCCGCATGTTGAAGGAAGAGGGCGTTCACGCAATCAACGTGGCTGAATCGCCAATGGCACGTGTCCGGATGAGTGCGCTGACACTCTGCATGCTCATGCAGCAGCAAGTCGGAATCGAAACGATCATCCATTTCACAACGCGGGATCGATCCCTGATGGGATTGCAGAGCGAACTTCTGGGAGCACATGCTGCCGGAGTTCGCAACATCCTCGCGTTGACCGGCGATCCGCCAAGTCTCGGTGAGTACGCCGGATCCTCGGCTGTCTACGACGTTGACTCCATCGGCCTAATCCGGATTATCAATCAACTCAACTCAGGGACTGATTCCGCCGGAAACTCGATTGGACGCGAGGCCGGATTCACAATTGCCTGTGCCGTCGACCCGACGAAACCAGACCTGGAAGAGGAAGTACGCAGACTTCGCGAGAAGATCGCAGGTGGGGCGAACTTCGTGATGACCCAGCCTATTTTCGAAGTCTCGAACTGGAAGAAGTTCCTGGAAGCCTATGGCGAAGAGAAATTGCCTATTCCGGTCATGATCGGCATTTTGCCCTTGCACAGCTCGAAGCATGCCGAGTTCCTTCACAACGAAGTCCCAGGAATCAATCCCAGCGAGGAAGCCCGGGAACGGATGCGCCTGGCCGGTCCGGAGGGACGGCGCGAAGGGGTCAAGCTCGCCCAGGAATTGCTCGGAGAACTCTACGAACATGCGCAGGGTGTCTACCTGATGCCATCGTTCGGTCGATACGAAGTTTCAGCGGAAGTACTGGAAGTCCTGAAAGACGAGGACTGATCGAACTTGACTGGAGGTCCGGCGCGGAATATTGCCGGATTGTGCAATGGCGTGCTAGTATCTGCAGGTTACCGCTCGCGCGGGAAGAGTGCGGGCTTTTTGATGACGTTACTTATAGTTGACACCAATCATCGTTCGATGAACCCAGCAAGAGGACAGTAACCATGGTCGCCCAACTCATCCGCTCGATCGAACAAGAGCAGTTCAAGGACATTCCGGAGTTTGGCGCTGGCGATACCGTCCGCGTCCATGCCAAGGTTGTCGAAGGCACCCGCGAGCGAATTCAGGTCTTCGAAGGCGTTGTCATTCGTCGCCGTGGTGGTGGAATCAACGAGAACTTCACCGTGCGGCGTATTGCCTCGCACGGAGTTGGTGTCGAGCGAACGTACCTCGTGCATTCGCCCCGGCTGGATCGTATCGAAGTCACCCGCTTCGGTCGCGTCCGTCGGGCCAAGCTCTACTATCTCCGTGGCCTGACTGGTCGCGCCGCCCGCATCACCGAGCGCCGGCGAGATCTCAACAAGGGCATCTAGGTTCAGATGGTCGAGCCATGGCGGTCAGCGGAATTCGTTCCGGTGGCCGCCATTTTGTATTCTCCGGGAGGTATCGGACCTGTGCCAATTCCTGATCTGGATGCTCGCCTGTTTCATGAGCGGCATATGCTCTCCTCTGCATACGAGACCATTGCCGGTGTGGATGAAGTCGGCCGCGGAGCGCTGGCCGGTCCGCTGGTTGCTGCGGCGGTAGTCCTGCCATCGATCGACGAGATTCTCGCGGAACGGGCATTCTGGAACCTGGTTCACGATTCGAAGACGATGTCACATCCTCGGCGCGTGATACTCGCAACTGGCATTCGGAATCGGGCTCGAGCGGTGCAGATATCGGCAGTTGCGCCTCACGTGCTCGATGCGATCGGGCTGGGTCCAGCAAATCGGATGGCAATGGAATGTGCCGTCCTTGGACTTTCAATCGATCCCGATCTTCTTCTTATCGATGCAATGACCCTGGATATTGGTCTCCCCCAATTGGGAATCATCGACGGTGATGCCCGATCACTCAGCATCGCGGCCGCGTCCATCGTCGCCAAGGTCGCGCGTGATAGCGTGATGTGCGATCTCGATCGGCACTACCCGGTATTCGGATTCGCTAGACACAAAGGATATGGCGTAGCGTCGCACCTCGCAGCGCTTGGTGAGCACGGACCCTGCGAACATCATCGCCAATCGTTTGCGCCGGTCCGGCTTTCGATGGAGGTACGGCATGTCTCTGGCTGAGCGGCGAGCCGCGACAGGTGCTTCCGGTGAAGCCCAGGCACGGCGGTATCTGGAAGCGCACGGATACCAGTTTGTCGAGCGCAACTGGCACTGTCAGGCGGGTGAACTTGACCTTGTCATGCTCGATGGTCAGGAGCTTGTGTTTGTCGAGGTCAAAACCCGGCGGGGCGAAGCGGCCGGGCGGGCCGGGGAATCGGTGTCTCGTTCCAAGGCGACCAAACTGCTGAAGTCAGGAGAGTGGTACGTCGCGACGCATCGCCAATTCGAGAATTTGATCTGGCGTTGCGATCTCGTTGCGATCACGATCGATCCAAATACGGGAGTTTCCACATTTCAACACGACGTAAACGCCATCGTTCGGGACAGCTAGGCGTTTGCAGAAGGTCGGCTACCATACATGGTGGCGGGCCCGGAGGACGTTCGAAGGATTTCAGCAAAGGGAGATGAACTGGCCATGGGCTCATTCGAACACGACATACAGCAGTTTTCGGCATCACAGAGTACGGAACAGCATCGGGCGGAAGCACCGAAAAGCGTCCGCGTTGCGGTCCTGACGATTTCGGATACACGCACTCGGGAAGACGACCGCAGCGGCCAACTGATCCGGACCAATCTCGATTGGCGGGGCCACACTGTTGCCGATTACGCCATTGTCAAAGATGATGCAGAGCAGATCATCGCGGCTATTCGTGCCTGGCTGAGTCGTGACGATGTCGACGCGATCATTACCAACGGCGGCACCGGGATCGCCGAACGAGACACGACCTACGAAGCGATATCAGGTTTGCTCGAACGACGACTCGATGGATTCGGCGAACTGTTTCGGATG
>JBBJOX010000020.1:0-17042 GCA_037724245.1 Thermomicrobiales bacterium
TCACCATGATCTCGACCGATGAGGTATCGGGCGAGATGACAGTTTGGTGTGCTGCATTGCGTTCCGGATCCAGTTCGATACCGAAAAACGCCAGATCCTCGCAGATACCGGCACGGATCATTGCCGAATGCTCGCCGATGCCGCCAGTGAAAACCAGCCGATGCAGCTCTCCAAGTGCCGCGATCATGCTGCCCAGCTGCTTCTTCGCAATGTAGCAGTAAAGGACAATTGCCTCCCTTGCCTGCTCGGTATCAGGTGCGGCGGATTCCAGATCGCGCACGTCGCCGGAGATCCCGGATACGCCGAGGAGCCCTGATTCCTTGTTGATCAGCTTGTCCAGCGCTGAGGCATCGAGACCGGACGATTGCATGAGGAACACCAGCAAACCGGGATCGAGATCGCCGGTTCGCGTTCCCATCATCAGGCCACCGGCCGGGGTGAATCCCATCGTGGTATCGATCGATTGCCCATCGCGCAGGGCAACCATGCTCGCCCCGTTGCCCAGATGGGCAATGATGGTCCGTTTCGAACGGGCGTCGTGGTCGATCGCATCGAGTTGCCATTGTATGGATTCGTACGAGAGACCGTGAAAGCCGTAACGCCGAATGCCCTGATCCGCAAGGGAGCGCGGCAATGGATATCGCCTTGCTACAAGTGGCATCGTGGTGTGGAAGGCGGTATCGAAGCAGGCAACGTGCGGCAGCGGTGGCGCGAGATGCTGCATTGCCTCGATACAGGCAATTGTTTGCGGCAGGTGCGTCGGTGCCATCGGAATCAGCTTGGTCAGTTGGCACATAACGGCTGGATCGATCAGGACCGGTGCCGAAAACACTGTTCCACCATGGACAACCCGATGGCCAACTGCTTCCAGTTCATCGCGATAGCCGTGCTGATCCAGCCACGTCATCAGTTCGGCAAGTGCGTCGGCGTACGTGGCAACGGTCGTGGATGCGGTTTCCGGCCCGGATTGATCGCCAACGGAGATCACCCACTGACCTCCCCGATCGTCGAGACGATCGACCGAGGCGCTGATCACAATCTCGAGTTCAGGATGCTGCCGATACAGCGCAACCTTCAGACTCGAGGAACCAGCATTGACAATCAAAATCATTGGTGCCCCCCGCTCCCGGGTATGCGTGGTTCGATCATGGCGTTGATGCCACATTTGATTATTATGTCAACTCGGCCCGCTTCAGCCAATACATGCCACGTTGGTTGATCTGCCACGACCATGCCTGAAGCCTACTCTGGAACCCGTGGTCAATGTAGCGAAAGGATTGCCGGGCAACGATTGGTGCCATGGTGTGGACATCAATGTGCGTTGTCTACATTCTGCAATCGCATGACCATGACCAGAATGGTGTGGTTTTTTCAAAGGAATGACAGGATGAGCGACAAGGATTTCAGGGACCAGCCGACGACCTTGCACATTCCGCTGGCCGAGGAACATCTCGAGGCTGAGGTTACCGAACGCGAGATCGGTGCTATCCGTTTCAACAAGCGCGTGGAAACGATGCCGGTCGAGGAAACGTTCGATGTCCGGTCGGATGACATTTCAGTCGAACGCCGGGCGCGGAACGAAATGGTTCAGGAAGCCCGCAAGCCCTGGTACGAAGGCGATACCCTGATTATTCCGGTGTATGAAGAACGGCTGGTTGTGGAAAAACGGCTGGTGCTGATCGAGGAGATCCTGGTCGTCAGCCGAATCAGGACCGAGCAGGTGACTGCCCAGGATACGGTTCGCCGGGAAGTGATCGACGTCCAGACGACTGGCGACGTCTGAACCGCAGATTCCGGCACTGTAATTTCGCACATTTGAGCGAATCTGACAGAACGCCTCGGGACGACCATGTCACATGGTCGTCCCTGTTTTGCACTCCATTGTGCAAGGATCTTAGCGTAGGGCTGAGTCCGGATCGACGGCGGCCTTGGCCTTATCCATGATCGAGCCATCCGACTTCTGCGCGGTTTGCAACTTGTCGCTGAAGCCCGGGAAGCTGCGATCCAGTGTTGTCTTGACCTGATCAGTCACCTGTCCCATCAATGCAGCAGCAGCATTCGAGATGGTGTCATCAAGGCCCGACTTCTGAATGGCACTTCGCATGCCGTTCCCGACTCCGCTGGACTGCTGGGAATAATTCCCCGACGACTGCTGGTACTGCTGGCCGCCTCCACCGTTATCGCCACCGCTCATCACCTTGCCGAGCACAATGCCACCGAAGAAGGCGGCGCCTGCCGCGATCAGCGGGTAATCCTGAATATATTTCTGAAAATCGATATTCTCGATCGCCTGTTTGGCTGTTTCCACCGAATCTTCGACAGTTCCCTGAACCTGCTCCCGGACGTGCTGCACGGTTTCCTGAACCTGCGCGGTGGTGTCGTTCACCTGGGTTTTCAGCTGTTCCGATGTGTCCTGAACCTGACTCTGGATCTGATCGATCTTCTGAGCAGCATCAGCACGCTTCTGGTCTATTTCTTGACGGATTTGATCTGGCGATTGGCCCATTCCTTGTTCTCCTTCATTGTATCGATTGTCTGATCCGGCTTGAGACTGGCGGCACTCATCTTTTTCTTGCCACTCATTGCGACAATCGCGGCGATGAGAATCAGGACCAGGCCAACAATGCCGGCCGCGATCCACATTTCCACGGACTTGTTCAGGAGGTAGGTAACTCCGAGCATGAGGAAGATGAAACCAACGAGGCCAACCAGTGCGCCACCGGCAATCATGCCAACACCGCTCCCGATCTTCGTTGCATCTTCCTTGAACTCGGACTTGGCCAGCTGCACTTCACTGCGCACCAGTGATTGCAAATCCTCCAGCACCCCGGAAACCAGTGTCCCGACGCCCTGCGGAGCCGAACCGCCGGTTTCCTGTTTCGTTGTTTGTTCGCTTTGTCTATCCATCGTGTACCTCTGCCCTTACCGGAGCCTTAGCCCAGAATCTTCGAGAGCACGAATCCGGCGCCAGCAGCAATCAGGAGTGATTCCACTGGTTTTCGGCGAATCAGATCCTCGAGATCCTTGAGCACCTGATCGGTATCTTTTTCGCGGAGATAGGATCCTGCGCTGTCCAGCGTGTCGGCTGCGGTTGTGGCCGCCGTGCCCATTGCACCGGATGTTCCCTCACCGCGTTGGCGCAAGGCGTCTGCTGCCTGACCGATGCTGTCGCCAGCCTTGGTCATACCCTGATCAGCCTTGTCCTGTGCCTGACCGGAAACTTCGCTCGCCTTGTCCTTGGCAGTAGAAACAGCTTCCTGACCCTTGTCCTTGGCAGTAGAGACAGCTTCCTGACCCTTGTCCTTGGCAGTAGAGACAGCTTCCTGACCCTTGTCCTTGGCAGACGATGACGATCGGTCGCCTGTCTGCTCTTTTTCCCACTCCGACACAATCGTCGATTCGGTATCGTCTAGTGGTGGTCGATTGGTCGCGTGCTGGCCCTGGGCCAGATCGTCGAGGAACGAATCAACGTCTTCGGACGATTTGCCGACGCCTTCAGGGAAAATGCGGGAGTCACTCATATGGACACATCCTTTGGTTGGGAGAAAAGGTGGAGGGATCACGTTACGGTGATCCCTCCCCGGGCGGTCCGGGGTTGCCGCTTCAAAGCACGTTATCAGCATGGCGGGAAGGAGCAGCATAGTCCTTCACCGCGTTGTAAAGCGGATCTATCGGTTGTTCTTGTCAGCGTCCGGGTTGACTGACTTCGTGGTATCGGTAACGCGGGCTTCCTCGTGGCGTACCGTGCCGGACACCTTCTCGGTTCGGTCAACGGCTTCCTTGGAGATTTCCAGTTCTTCGCGAACGCGTGTCTGCTTCTGCAGATCAACTTCTTCGCCGCGAACCGGAATTTCAATCGTGCCTTCCTCGAAAGCCGCATCGCCGACCTCTGTGTCGCGGTCAACTACACGTCGAGTCACATTGACGCGCTCTTCCGTGACCGGAACCTCGAGGGTTCGCTCCTCGGCAACAACATCCTTCTCAACGCGAACCTCACCACGATCGACTTCACGTCGGGTGGCAGTCAGTTCTTCCTCAGTCAGCGGTACGCGGATTAACTCGTCGGAGTCCACGTTTCCTTCGGCGCGGGTCGTGTTGTCGACATACTCGCCGGCAACCGGAGTCGCCCGCCCAATATCGTCGAGCCCGGCGGTGGTGCCGGTGACTGCAGAGTTGTCGTCGTACGAACCGGCATCGCGATATTCGGAGTTCTCGAGATCAGCCGGGGTGGAATCCCAGCCCTGATTGAGTACGGTTTCCTTGGGGACGTTCAGGGACACCACATCGTCAGAAACAGATGCAATCGCGTCTGTCGGGATGTAGTAGTCGGTTGGAAAGAACCAGCCCTTTTTGGCCACAACATACTGGCCCTGAACGCGATCAACCGTTCCGAGCTTCTCGCCGTCCGAACCAACGACTTCGCTACCGCCGACGATGTTCCATGTTTGTTCCTGTGACATGTGTGTAAGACCTTTCGATGACGAGGTATTTTTTCAGGGACAATCCCCAATGCAATGACCGGTTCAAAACGCAGAATGCCGTTTGATACACCGGACATGGCTGACAGAGGCAAGATGGATACCCCGAAAGTCGTTTGATTTGTTCGAATGTCACTTGCACTACATTCAGACCGTAAGCGCATAACCTGAGGCATTCATTTCGCATCGGCACAATGTGTGCACCGGGGCAATCGACCACGACATGGTGGCAAGTGAAAAGAAGCACCACGTGCTTCCCAAACACAGTGGCGCTTCTTTCCCAAGAATTCGTAAATGTTGCTTATCGAGAAACCTTGGTTCGTTTCTGCTTCGCCACTGCGCGCTTCTCCGCAGCGCGGATGTCTTTTCCAACCTGTTTCGCCAATGTCAGGATCGTGCGTGCCATTTCTTTTTCCTGATCCAGGTTTTCCTTGAGCAGGGCAGCCACGTCTTTCTCTCCAAGATCCTTCGCCATCTGAATCAGCGCCGTGTAGCTGGCGATTTCATAATGCTCCGTCTTCACCGCACCGGCGAGATTACCGATTTCAAGGACCAGCTGGGACGGGTCTTCCTCACCAAGCGCCGAATGCTCTTCCTTGAGTCCTTCGGCAGCATGGCATGTCGTCTTCTCCGGCTTTTCGCCCAGAATGCTGAACACCTTGTCGAGATTCTTGAGCTGCTGTTTCGTCTCGCTCTCGTGATGCTTGACTGCCGCCCTGATATCCGCAATCTTCGATTCGGTAGCGAGTGCCCCCAGCATTTCCAGCACGATGTTCTCTGCGCTGACTGTGTCCGATAGTTCGTGAACCAGGAGTTCCCCTAAAGTTGCAAGTGACATCGTGACTTCTCCCACTGATGAAAAACTTTATTTGGAATGACCTGGAAAGTTCCAGATCGCTCTGTGTCCTGACAAGATGCCTTGTAAGCCACGTGCCAATGGCGACGCGGTGACACACATGAGGTCCCTCTGGTTTCACATCCAGCATTCCCGTAATTTTGCACGTTGCGATACTGTGCCGAACTTCCCCGGGATTGAATGGCAGAAATCGAGCACCGTAGCTCCGACACAGGACATCAGGCAAATAGTGTCAGATTGCTCTTTTGATCAGCAGTTCGCCGCAGATCGCGCTGAATGTGCGGCATCATCAAGGATTAGCCCCCTAGCTGTTCCAGACCGGACTTCCGCAATTGCCAGGTTTTGCGATCTCAATGGCGATGCCTACTCGCTTGAAAGCCCGGGGATCGTGATTCAATTTGTCTTCGCGCTGCTGATGGCAACGGCCTGAATCCTGAAAGAGAGGAGCGTTCATGAAAGTGTTCCGCCTGAGTCACCAACTCAGGACCAGCATGTGGCCGATTCCGGTCCTTTGTGTCTTAGGTGGCGTTGCCTTGTCCTTCGTCACCACCGCCCTGGACAAAGGTGGACTCCTGTCGGTGGAGTTCACCGGCGGTCCGGATGCGGCACTGGTCATTCTGGGAACGATCGCGGCTTCGATGATCACGTTGACCGGTATCGTGCTCACGATCGTGCTGGTGGTTGTGCAGCTCGCGATGGGGCAGTTCTCACCACGTATCGTGCGGGCCATTCTTCATGATCGGCCGAGCCAGTTTGCCATCGGGATCTTTGTCGCTGCTTTTGCCCATGCGATGCTGGCCATGCGTGAAATCGCCTCGACGGAGGAAGGAGCGACGGTTCCCGGATTGGCGATCGTCGTTGCCTTCGGCCGCGTTGTTGTCAGTATCGTCGTCCTGATTCTCTACATCGATCACATTGGCCAATCGCTACGCGCGGCCGCGTTGATCGAATCCGTGGGTTCGGAGACCAGGGATGTACTCAACAAGCTGTACAAGGATGAAGCGATCGAGTCTCCCGGCGCCGATAGCGATGTCATTTCCGCGCCTCGCTCCGGCGTTATCTTCCGGATTGGATACGACGAGTTGGTCGACGCGGCGTCCCGGGCCGATTGCGTATTGACGATGATTCCCATGCTCGGTGATTTTGTCCCCGCCGGTGCTCCGCTCTTCAGACTCCAGGGCAATCATGCCAACCTCGACGTTTCCAGTGTGCTCGATGCGGTTGCACTCGGACCCGAACGAACATTGAATCAGGATGTTGCCTACGGCTTTCGCATGCTGGTCGATATCGCTGAACGCTCCCTGTCCGATGCGTTCGATCCGACAACCGCGGTTCAGGCGATCGATCATCTCCACGATTTCCTGCGCCAGCTTGCGCGCCGGCCGTTTCCTTCGGGAGAATACCGGGATCGTGGCGGCGTTGTTCGAGTACTGGTTTCGCACATTACCTGGGAAGGATACGTGCGGCTGGCGTTCGATGAAATCCGTCAAACGGGAGCCAGTTCGGTACAAGTAACGCGCCGCCTGAAGGAAGCGCTGGATGATTTGATGACGATCGTTCCGGCCGAACGACGAGCACCACTGGAGACCCAGCTGGAATTGCTGGCCGGGGCGGTTGCGGAGAATGACTGGCCCGAAAGCGAGCGGATTCAGGTGGCAGGGGATGCGCAGGGAATCGGATCGGCCAGGGAGATCCGTAGCACCGCAGGGTCTGGATCAACCGGGGAATCAGGATAAACCAGGTTTGACGCACAGCATGTGATTCGTTTGGATCGACACCATGCTCTCACGTGATCGGACTCGGGAACGTCCGGTGATCTACGCACATGGCGTCAGCCAACATGGCACCATATCTGCATTGTGTGTTTCCTCGCGATTATTGCGACATCGAGCGAATGACTCGCTCTCATTGAACAGGAACTCAACCATGGATTCGCTACTAGGTAGTTTGTTCGGCGATCAGGATTCCGATTCCAAAAAGAATCAGGCGCAAGACTTCATCAACCGGTATGAGCAAGGAGCACCGCATGAAGGCATCTCGGCCGAGGAAGCGGTGACCAACTACCAGGCGGTTGCCGGACAACTCTCGCCCCAGGATCTCGAGGATTCTGCAACCGAGGCCTACGAGAAACTGTCGCCAGAGGAACGGAACCAGTTTGCGCAGTGGCTGAAAGAGCAGGGTGGCGATCAGATCGGCGACATCAATGCCGACGATCCACGACAACTCGCCCAGGTAACGTCGAGAGTGCAGCAAAACCAACCGGACGGACTCGCCGGCTTGCTGGGTGGCGGAGGTGGCGGCATTGGCAGCCTCCTGGGCGGTGCACTCGGGGGAAGCTCTTCCGGCAAAAGCTCCGGCGGTCTGGGTGGAATGTTGTCTGGTGCCCTTGGTGGTGGTCAGGGGCAAAGCCAGAACCAGGGCGGCGGGATGGGTGATATCATGCAGAACCCAATTGCCCGCGCAGTGTTCGGTGGTATCGCAGCCATTGCCATGAAGAAAGTGATGAACCGCTAGGTTCGAAGCTGGGACCCTGGGCAAACTCTTGCCAACTCCCCAGCTTTGTTTGTCCCGTAGATAGTCAACTGGTCGTCGACAAAAGTGCTGCTATTCCAGGCCGTAGCCAAGAAAAGCCGCCTGTTGTAACCAGCTGATCCTAGCGGGACAAATTACGCACGATGACCTTTGTAGCGGGTGTGCAATCAAAAGTTGAGGCCATGTGTACCAAGGGATTATTCCTTCATCAGAATGATGATAGAGGTGAGGCGTCCGCTCTTGAGCCGTATCGATCAGGCTTTCGGCGAACATCGATTCGAAGGCTCAGGACATCCTGAATGACAATTCGTAACATCGTAAACAGGAACTTTCGGAGTGCGCGTGCCTGTGAGCGTGGCAAATGGTGGAGTGACGGCGGGTGAATCCGATCCGGAGATGACGGTACAGGGGTCAGTGGAAGGGCAGTCGGCTCTTCCACGGGACCATACCGGAGGATCACTTCATGATGACGTTCGTGCGCAAGCCACTCCTTGCTCTCGGTCTGTTGTTGAGCCGGATCAGTTTCTCGGCCCTCGCGCCCAATGCCGCTGCGGCCCAAACATCGGTGGATGTCGGCGGGACCTTGTCCGGCGGCGGAAGTTTCTCCGATGTGATCATCGATGCCAAATTCACCGGTGGAGCCGATGAGTTCATGCGGATTACCGGTCAGCCCCGGGGCGTTGCCACCATCGATGGCGAAGACGTCGCGATCGATCTTTCGCTGAACCAGATCGTCTCCCCATCCGATGACTCCAATTGCGATCGCATGATCGTCATCGTCATCGTCAACCCGATTGAACTCGAGGACCTTGGACAGACACTTCAGCTCGATCAGCTCACCTTCGATCAGCCGGAAACCGACCTGCTCGGTGGCCTGCTTGGCGGTAACGGTGGCAACGGAAATGTCATCTGTCTCGTCGATGATCTGCTGGGCGGCGGCGGTGATGTCGAAGGACTCGCCGATGTCCTGAACGACCTGCTCGATGATATCGGCTACTAGCCCAGACCATTCACCAACCTGCAGTAACGTGGGAACAGCCGGAGCAATTGCTCCGGCTGTTGTTCATATCCCGTCGATCACGACCAGGGTTTTCGGCTACTGGATCGGTCGTGGTGAATCAAATCCCTGGCGGGAAGGAAACGTTCAAGTAACGGCGGTCAGCGCCAGTGCCTGATCGGTCGTCAGCATCAGATCTTCCTCCCAGGCCTACTGGAATTTCGCATCTCCCAGAGCGAGATGGCCAGCGACCATGTGGCCTTGACTGTCCTTTCGAGACGCTGGGGACAACGGGATTCCCTGCACTTCCCGAATCGATGCCGCTGCTGCCAGAAGTCGCATTGCAGGTGCCGAACGATTTCGCTCCTGCAGGGTCTCCCCCATGCCTTCGAGGCAACTCGATACTTTCGCGGAAGCTTGCGTCGGCATATGTCGCATTTGCCTCGATGAATTCGTCGATGACACTCATTTCACATCTCCTCACCCCTACCAGCTAACGAAAAGAAAGTAGCTTCATAACAACTATGTATCTCATCGAGGTGTGTCAGGTCAACCCAGGTCTACCCGCAGACACTCACCTGCTCTGACTGGCACTGTGAATCACCGACGCTATGCATAGCCGATTTCGGAAACGAAATGGGTCGCGCCGAGTTTCCTCGCTATTGCCTGTGACGCTGTGATTTCGAGGAGGTGACTTTAGAACGCGATCTTGCCCTGTCGCTGCAAATCATCGGCCTACTCTTCGCCAATCTCAGGGTTCTCACGGCTGGAACTGCAGGACAACGCAATTTCCCCATTCAGCACGACCGCGAATATCTGAAACCCGTTGATTGTCTTCGGGACCGTCGGGAGTGTAAATTGCTCATGTACTACGCTGGTTCCCCTGACAATTCACTTTCCCTCCGAATATCGCGATGGGTTGCAACCCGTGCTCGGTGGTTGCCCTGTCGCCAGAGCCACGCCGTTCGCCACCACTCACCGGGTCCAACATGCAGTCGCCCAATGGAGCCGCACAACGACACGGACCTGTCCGGGCTGGTGGTCCGTCTGGCGTGCACATCTTGAACCAGGCTCGCGCCGAACGCGCCTCCGGGAGCGAACAACACATGTCTACGGATCTGTTGACCACCAAACTCTACATTCCCACGCATCAGGCCACGGTGATTTCTCGTCCTCGATTGTCCGATCGGATGAACACAGCGGTACAGCGGAAACTGACACTGATCTGTGCACCGGCAGGTTTCGGGAAGACCACAGCTGTCAGTGAATGGATCAGGGAGCGAAAGGACGCAGTCGCCTGGGTATCACTGGACGAAGGTGATAACGATCCAGCACGGTTTCTGAGGTACATGATTGCTGCCTTGCAGACTCGTTCAGCGGGAATCGGTATCGATGTGGTCAGCCTTCTTCGTTCACCGCAACCGCCATCGATGGAATCGCTGCTGACGAGGCTCCTCAATGATATCGCCAGCCAGCCCGACGAACTCGTGCTCATTCTCGACGATTACCACGTGATCGAGGCGAAGCAGGTTGAACGTGCCCTGACGTTTCTACTCGAGCACATGCCGCCGTTGCTGCACCTGATCATCACAACACGTGAAGATCCGCAATTACCACTCTCCCGGCTGCGCGCACGGGGCCAGATGACTGAAATCCGCGCCACCGACCTGCGATTCACCGTCGCGGAAGCGGCTGAGTTCCTCAATACGAAGATGGGGCTCGATCTGGCAGAAAGCGATATTGCCGCGTTGGAGGACCGCGCCGAAGGCTGGATCGCCGGTCTGCAACTTGCCGCAATTTCAATGCAGGGACATCAGGACACTGCCGCTTTTATCCAGTCGTTTACCGGGAGCCATCGATTCGTGATGGACTACCTGATCGATGAAGTCCTCCACCGGCAACAGGAAAGTGTCCAGAATTTCTTGCTGGACACATCTATTCTGGACAAGCTGTGTGGGCCACTTTGCGATGCGGTGTCGGGCGACTCCCCTGGATCGGGCCAGGTGATTCTTGACTATATCGACGGTGCCAACCTGTTTCTCGTTCCGCTGGATAACGATCGGCGCTGGTATCGCTACCACCATCTCTTCGGTGAACTTCTGCGTCAGCGCTTGCTTGTTCGGGGCGCTACTTCCGGCGGCACCGGGGCAGATCATGTGGCGGAGTTGCATATCCGGGCCAGCAGGTGGTTCGAACTCAATAATCTGGAGATCGATGCACTTCACCATGCCATAGCTGCCAACGATATCGCGCGAGCCGAGCGTCTGATTCATGGAAAGGGCGTGCCGCTGTACGTCCGGGGAGGAGCAGCGCCGGTATTGAGCTGGCTCGAATCGCTTCCGCCGCATGTGTTCGCCAACAGCCCATCGATGTGTCTGATGTTTGCCGGGGTGCTGTCGATTGTCGGTCAGGTTTCCCGTATCGAGTCGAAACTTTTGGCAGCCGAAGCAGCCATGCAAGGTAGGGCGGAAACGGACGGGACGAGTGATCTGATTGGACGCATTGCGTCCATGAGATCGCTGGTGGCTGTTCTCTCAGGCGATCCGCATCAGATCGAAACCGTCATTCTTCAGTCACGCCGCGCCCTGGAGCATCTTGATCCCAGCAATACCTCTGCGCGAGCAGCGTCTACCTGGCAATTGGGACTTGCCCATCTTTATCAAAAGAATCGCGCGGAGGCTCGTTTTGCCTTCGACGAAGCGATAGCGGCAAGTGAGACGTCGGGCAATCTCCACGTCAACATTCTGGCGACAACTTGCCTCGGAAACATTCAGGAAACTGATACGCAACTTCGCCAGGCGTCCGAGACCTACCAGCAGGCCTTGCGTCTGATCGGTCAGCCGCCTGGTCCGGTTGCCTGCGAAGCGCACGTTGGTCTGGCCCGAATCTATTACGAATGGAACGATCTGAATGTTGCCCGGCAGCACGGATTGTTGAGCGCCCAACTGGCTCGACAGACGCAGATTCCCAATGTCGTTTCGAGCGAGGTCTTTCTCGCCCGGCTCCTCCTCGCACAAGGAGATATGGATGGCGCGATCGATGCATTGGCCCAAACTGAACAACTGGTTCGTCGGAAGAACTTCTGGTTTCGCATGCCGGACGTCGCGTCCATGCAGGTACGGGCATTGCTCCGCCAGGGCAACATTCCCGATGCCGCTCGCCTGGCCCAGATGCACGACCTGCCAATCAGCCTGGCCCGGGTCCATCTCGCGCAAAGGGATCCATTGGCGGCGCTTGCACTACTCGAATCAGTTCGGCAGCAGGCAGAAGCAAGGGACTTGAGAGACGAGCGTCTGACCGTGATCGTGCTTCAGCTACTCGCCCATCAGGCGAACGGAGACGCCGCCACGGCGATGCACCTGCTGGCAGAGGTGATGGCTCTTGCTGCGCCGGCCGGGTGTGTCCGTTTGTTCATCGATGAAGGATTGCCGATGGCGCAGCTCGTATCCGCCGCGGCTAATCAAGGAATTGATACGGAGTACGCGTCTCAACTATTGGTCGCATTTGCCGGTGAGTTTCCAGACAGTTCACTTCGCCCATCGCTCCCTGATCATGGATCGTCATCTTCGCCGATCGATACATTGAGTCCCAGGGAGCTGGAAGTACTGCACCTCATCTCCGAAGGCTATTCCAACCAGGAGATAAGCGATCTCCTGTTTGTCGCTCTCAGCACGGTCAAGGGCCACAATCGAGTTATTTTCGGCAAGCTGGATGTCCAGCGACGCACCGAAGCTGTCGCCCGCGCCCGATCACTTGGCCTCCTCTAGGGCGGTTGTCGAAACCTGTTCTCATTCGTAATGTCAACAGCTTGTCTGTGACCTTAAGTTGCGGGCCGGATGCCAGGACAGAGAACAATGGATCGCATCTGCTAAATCGCAAGCGATTTTCTATTTGCTATGCGCCCACCATCACGACGCCAGTTCGCGCCTTCGTCTGTAGAGCTCGACCCTTGTGGTCGACCGAGGCTTTGCGCCCGCCAACTCCGGCAGGGACAAGCTCTGCGCCCACCTTCAACATAGTTACCTGACAGGCACATTCAACGACAACTCCTCAACCTCCTCAGGCTCAAAGCAATACTTTAGTACTGGCCACCCCGCAGAACAGGAATCCAGAAACAGTCCCTTGGTGTCTGACCGGGCATACCTGCTGCCGCCTATTCTCGTCTTTATGGCCCAGCGAACGTGGTCAGCGAGATCGATGAGAACGGGTGCGGCAATGGCAGACGAGAAGATTCAGGAAACGATGATCGACCAATCGGTGATCTACCAGTTCAGGATCAAGGGTCATCTTGGACCCGAATGGTCCGACTGGTTCGGCGGGATGAGCATCGTCATGGAATCAGGTGGCGATTCTCTCGTCACCGGTGCGTCTGTCGACCAGGCCCAGTTGCATGGAGTGCTCAGGAAGATACGGGACCTTGGTCTGCCCCTGATTTCAGTACAACGAGTGAGTTGCGACGAAGCGATTCCGACGTCCAGCGGTTCCACCGTTGATGGAAAGGATCGCTGAGCCCAGGCCCAATGGGGGCTTTTCATTCACTGACATTTCGAATCGAGACGACCCGAAAGGACCTGAATTGATCAAGGCAACCGGATTAACGAAACGATACGGCAAAAACGTGATTCTGAACGAACTTGGGTTCGAGGTGAAATCCGGCATCGTGACCGGTTTTCTCGGCCCAAACGGTGCGGGCAAATCGACATCGATGCGACTCATCCTCGGACTGGACACGCCATCTGCGGGTACGGTCACGGTCAACGGTCAGTCCTATCGGAACAAGCGGGCTCCAATGCAGGAGATCGGGGCGCTGCTCGATCCCTCCGCTGTCCACGGTGGGCGGTCTGCCTTCAATCACCTGCTCTGGCAGGCGCAAGCGGGCGGTGTCCCCAGACACCGGGTGGACGATGTACTTGAGATGGTTGGGTTGACCGATGTTGCGGGGAAGAAGGTCGGCAGTTTCTCCCTTGGCATGAAGCAACGGCTGGGCATTGCCTCAGCACTCCTGGGCGATCCTCCTGTGCTGCTCTTCGACGAGCCGGTCAACGGCCTCGACCCGGAAGGTATTCAGTGGATCCGATCGCTCCTGCAGCAGTTTGCAGAGGAAGGTCGAACGGTTTTCATTTCGAGTCACATCATGAGCGAGATGGAACAAACGGCGGACCATGTTCTGGTGATCGGTCGCGGACAGTTGATCGCCGACATGTCGATGAGCGAATTCACCCGGAGCAGTACTCGCAGCCAGGTCAGCGTCATCACGTCCCGTGCCGCTGATCTCGTCGGCTATCTCGAGGAAATGGGTGCACTTGTCGTTGCCGGGCGTGACAACGAGCTGATCGTATCTGGCCTGGATTCTGCCGCGATCGGGGCAATCGCTGTTGCCCAGGGCATTCCGTTGACTGAGCTCTCAACGAAACGAACAACTCTGGAAAGTGCCTTCATGGCGCTCACCCACGAAAGTGTCGAGTTTCGAGCTGATCAGCGGCCAGTTCGAAATGTTTCGAACGCCAATCGAATGAACCGCGAACTCGCGACTGAAAGGATGTAACCAGGATGTTTATGACTGCAACTTCACCCGTCAGCAATACCTTTGCCAGCCAACCCGGTTTCGGTTCGGCACTGCAGGCAGAGTGGACCAAGCTTCGCTCGATTCGATCAACCTGGATCATCGTATCGCTTGGAATCGGACTTTCGATCGGCTTCTCGGCAGTGATCGCACTCACCTCGGGACTGACGCATGACAACTGGAACAACGATGTTCGGGAAGCATTCGACCCCGTGTTGACCACCAACAGTGGCTCCCTCTTCGGCTGCATTTTACTGCTCGTACTCGGGGTCACCGCCGTCACCTCCGAATACAGCTCTGGCATGATTCGCACGACATTTATTGGCAAGCCCCAGCGCCTGCAGGTACTTGCCGCCAAAATCACCATGGTCGCGCTTTTCGGCCTGATGATCGCCGCGATCAGTATTCCTGGTATGTTCCTGGTCAGCCAGCCAATCTTCAGACATTATGGACTCGAAACGGCAAGCATTACCGACGGCACGACGGCCCGGATTCTCCTTACCATCACCCTGACGCAGGTCCTGAATTACGCACTGATTCCGTTTGCGGCTGCCTGGCTGCTCCGTGGCGCGGCCAGCGCAATCACCGTCACTCTGGGATTCATGTGGCTACCCTGGATGCTTGGCCCTGTCCTCCCGGAATGGGTGAAGGAGAACGTGCTGCGCTATCTTCCGGACGTCGCTGCCAATAGCCTGTCCGGCATCACAAAGTCCGACGCCCCACAGTACCTGAGCCAGACACCCGCGATCATCGTGGTGGCCATCTGGGTGGTCGGAGCCCTTGCAGCCGCGGCTATCGTCCTGAATCGGCGGGATGTCTGAGCGCTTGGCAGAAGCCTGAATCCGCGATTGGTGAGTTCGGGCGTATTGCTTCGCAGTCTGCTTTTCCTTCCATCAACTTACGTTCAGCAAAACAACGACCGGATTCCTCGTTGGAGGAATCCGGTCGTTTTGCGTATGGTGCGGTGACGTTTCGTTATGCGTCGATGGTGTTCCAGTTCGCGATGTTCCAGGTGCTGATTGCGAAGCGGGGGCCGATCGCGACGTTTTCCTCGCGAATCCGCGCCGAGAGTGCGTACGGTGCGTCGCAGCGCTGAACCAGCGGGATCGAGACAACGTTGTCGATCACGAGATCGTTCAGCGCAACCAGAATCTCGTTGGCGCGGTCGACGTCGGTAGTTCGCAGCAGTTCCTCGAAGAGCGCGTCGTAGTCGGCGTTCTGCCAGCGCGAGGTGTTATCCCGCTGCCAGTCGTTCGCCTTTTGCGCGATGTTCGCGCCATCGGCACCGGCGTACCACGAACTGAGGTAGGCGGTCGGGAAGGGAGAGGTTGGCCCGTTGGCGGCGAGATCGATATCCCATTCCTTGTGCGCCGAGTTCTGCGTGTTGCCTGGCGATCCGTCGAAGTAGGTGGTGCTGGCAACCTCGATCAGCTCGACCTTGATGCCAATCCCTTCCCAGCTCTCCTTGATCACGAGCTGCTCCTTCTGGCGTACGGAGCTGACCGGTGCGGCGATGGAGAGGGCAAGTTCGACACCATCCTTCGTTCGCCAGTCGCCATCGAGAGTCCAGCCCGCTGCGTCGAGAATTGCCGCTGCCTGATCGGGATCGTAGGCCCAGCTGGTGTTCGGGGATTCGAACGTGGCGAGACCGGTCAGCACATTGGCAGTGGCGGGTTGCCCATCGCCGTAGAAGCGCTCGGCAATGACATCACGCGGGATACCAAGATTGAGCGCCTTGCGAACTTCGAGATCGCCGAGGATCGGGTGCGGCGTATCCTTGTGCGAGAGTTCGCCCGCGGCGTCGCTGCGGGGATCAGCGAAGTTGAGACTGAGCACCTCGACCAGCACGCCGGGGAACGTGTGAAACGAACCTCCGTCGCTGCTGCCCAGAATGTCGTCGATCACTTCCGGTTCGACCTGCAGATTCCAGGCGAAATCGAACTCACCGGTCTGCAGTACGGCACGCGCTGCCGATCCCGGATCGCCACCGCCTTTCAGCAACACGTTGCTGAAAAAGGGTTTGGTTGGTTCGCGGAAATTGTCGTTCTGGATGTAGGTGATCTGGTCGTTGACTGTCATCGTCTCGACCTTGTACGGTCCGGTACCGACCGGATTCGTCAGAAAGGCCTCGTTGCGGTTGGCAGGATCGTCGCCGAAAACGTGCGCCGGGTAAATCGGACCGAGATGGGAACCGGTGAACGGTTCGAACCAGGTCACCGAAGGACTCTTAAAGGTGACGACTACGGTCAGATCATTGGGAATGTCAATCGCGCCGATCGTGTCCCAGGCTCCGAAGGAGACCGATGCGTTGCTTTCGGTGGTAATCCACTGCCAAGTGAATTGGACATCGCGCGAGGTCAGCGCTTCCCCATCGCTCCAGAGCACATCCGGCAGCAGGGTGAAGGTCGCGGTCGTCAGATCGGCGGCAAGTCCACCGTTTTCCATCGACGGTACTTCGGTGACGAGATTCGGGATGATCGTTCCATCGGGGAGGAAATGCAGAAGCGGTTCCAGCACGAGGGCCGAGGCGAGAAAATCCTTGTCTCCCGTACCACTGTGGGCCGCGGCGACACTTGGTGCCTGCCAGACGAGCAAACGGAGATCGCCACCGGCTCC
>JBBJOX010000021.1:0-7957 GCA_037724245.1 Thermomicrobiales bacterium
AATCCGTCGGCATATCCCGCTGTCGCCAGTAGCGCCTTCGCACCTTCGATATCCTGCGCCGCGACCGGATATTCTCCACCGGCCCAGTAGGTTGGCGGGAAGATCGACGCGGTCGCGGTACCGGCACCGAACACGGCACTCTCAATCATCGGACCGCGATCGATCGCCATGGAAATAGCCTGGCGCACTTCCGGGATATTCAACGGCTCGCGAGTGACATTGATCCCGAGGTAGCGGATGTTCGTGTTCTGGTCACCGGCCACCACGAGCGTTGCGTCCGATTCGAAAATCGGAAGATCCTTGACCGGAGCGTATTCGATGAAGTCGACCGTTCCCGAGGTGAGGGCGGTTGTACGCGACGTATCGTCGGAGGCGATCAGAAACTGAATGCCATCGAGATACGGCTTGCCCGCCTCCCAGTACGCGTCGTTCTTGATCAGGTTAACTTCGGTATTCGGGGTGTAATCGACGAACGTGAACGGTCCTGTACCGATCATTACCTGGTTCAGATCACCGTTGGCCTCGACTTCCTCCTGCGCCACGATGTAGCCAGCGTTGCCCATGATCTTGGAGAGGAACGAGGCGTCGGCTGTCGAAAGTGTGAAGACAACAGTTGCATCGTCCGGAGCTTCGACGGTCGCGACCGAGGCATAGGCGGCGGAATGTGGCGAATCGAGGGCCGGATTCAGAATGCGCTCGACACTGTACTTGACATCAGCGGCGACAAACGGACGCCCGTTGTGCCAGGTCACACCCTGTCGCAGGTTGAACGTGTAGACCGTTCCATCGTCCGAAATATCGTAGGTTTCGGCCAACTGCGGCACCGGATTGAGTCCGGCGTCATAGCTTAACAGTGCTTCGTAGACATGTTCGATCACGTGCCAGGCAGCAGTCAGCGAGGTCAGTGCGGGATCGAGCTGGGCCGGATCGGCCTGAAGCCCGACACGCAATGTGCCACCACTTACAGGGACGGGCGATGCATCCTGGGCAAATGCCGATCGCGAAGCCGTGGCACCACTGAGTGCAAGCATCGCCGGAGCGGAGAGACCAAGCGCGGCACCGCGAATCATTGCCTCACGACGGGTCAGGCGACCGCGAGTCACCAGGCGGGTCAGCGACTGCACAGTCTCAACAGAGGATCCGGCCGAACGGAACTGGGTCATATCTTCTTCACCTTCGATGTTGCGAGCGCAAGAACCGGGATCAACACCATGAGGATCCGCTCGCGAAACGACGCCCATTGGGCATGATTGGACCCTGGGGTCAGACATTGCGCGCCAATAGGGCAACGATGCTGATCCGTTCTGCTGAGTATACGTAGCAGCATATGCCGGAACAATCCCGCATAGGCTCAGAATACCTCCAGTTCAATGCGCCCTGTTTCGACCAAAAGTGCAATATGTCCAGTAGACAGACATCGGCGTCGATCTTGTCATTCGGGATTGCGGAGGGCATGATGTCCTCACTCAAACGTGCCCGCCGCTATCCCGGAAATCTGAGAGGTCGCCGATGACACAAGGGCTGGATTTACACGGGATCATTCCTCCCGTTTGCACGCCGTTTAGCGATGATGGTCAGGTGGATGTCGCCGATCTGAAGTCGCTGATCGGGTTCCTGCTGGATTCGGGAGTGCATGGATTGTTCATGCTTGGTTCGACCAGCGAAACCGTCGCCCTGACCGATGGGCAGCAGGAAACAATTCTCTCGACCGCAATCGAGACCAATCATGGCCGCGTCCCGATCATCGCCGGCTCGATCGATTTCACGGCCCAACGCGTGATCGAACGGGCGAAACGGGCCGAAGCTCTCGGGGCCGATGGACATGTCGTTTGCCCGCCCTTCTATATCAAACCCGATCCCGAGGAAATCATTCGCCACTTCTCGATGATTCGCGAAGCGATCAACAAGCCGATCATCGCCTACGACATTCCTGGCGCGATCCAAACGAAACTGGATCGGAAAACCGTTCGAAGTCTTGTCGAACGCGGTCTGATTGCCGGGTTGAAAGACAGCAGCGGTCAGGATGCGAACTTCCGTGGTGTCATTCTCGACAATGCCGACCACCCGGATTTCCGGATATTCACAGGGTCCGAACTGATCGTCGATGCCGCACTTTCATGGGGCGCGCACGGTGCAGTTCCCGGATTGGGCAATGTTGATCCAGCCGGGTACGTCGCGATCTACGACGCGTTCAGGCGAGGCGATCTGGCAACTATGAAAGCCGAGCAGGAGCGCGTCTTCCGGTTGTTCGCCATCACCAGTGTTGCTGCCAAACCCGGCATTGGCTGGTCGGCCCAGGCCTGGGGTGGATTCAAGTTGGCGCTGGAACTCAGGGGAATCATGAAACACTTTAGACCAGTGCCGCCAATGACCTCACTTACGGACGAAGATCGGGACGGAATCAGGGCAATTCTGGTGGAAACGGGTTTGCTGGAAGATGTCATCGCGCTCTAGGCCACCACGGTATCGATTGTGCGACGATAGCCGCGACAACGTCGTCGCGACGATCGACAACTTCATGGGAAAGGACACTGCACCGATGCAGCTTTCTGGCGAGCATCTTTCCAAGGCATCACCCGAACGCGTCTGGGAGTTCATGCTCGATCCAGAGGTGCTCAAGGCGTCTCTCCCGGGCTGCGAGCGGCTCGATCCGATTGGTGAGGACGAGTACAGCGCCACCATGACGATTGGCATCGGCATGATCAAGGGCAAGTACGAGGGCAATGTCAAGATCACCGACAAGCAGGAACCCAACAGCTACCGCATGCACCTCGATGGCAAGGGCCCGCAAGGACAGATGACCGGAGACGGGCTGATCGAGTTCATTCCGGAAGGCACCGGTACGCGGATCAAGTGGTCGGGCGATGCCAATGTTCGCGGTGTTCTGGCACGGATCGGCAGCCGCGTGATCCAGCCCGCCGCCAAAACCATCGTCGGTCAGTTCTTCAAAAAGATGGAGGACCGCGCCGAACAATTGGCGTAGGATTGCCCGATTCCGATCGTTGAATGCGATACTGAGGTAGTTGGGAATCATTCCTGATTGCGTGCATCGCTTCAGGACCCAATGTCAACTTCGCCCACACTCGACCAGAGAGGTTACTTCGTGACAGAAACTGAAACATTGCGCGTGACGACAACCGTAAATGGCGCCAAGCGAACTGGGATTGCCGAACCACGAACCTTGCTGGTTCATTTCCTTCGCGACGAACTCCACCTGACTGGTACGCACACGGGCTGCGAAACCGGCCAATGCGGAGCCTGTACCGTCCATCTCGATGGCAAGGCTGTGAAAAGCTGCATGGTGCTCGCTGCGCAGGCTGAAGGTCGCGAAGTCACCACTATCGAAGGTGTCGCTCCGAAGGGCACATTGCATCCGATTCAGCAGGCCTTCTGGGAAGAGCATGGCCTGCAGTGCGGATTCTGCACCCCGGGCGTCATCATGTCGTCGCTCTCATTGCTCAAGGACAATCCGAATCCGGACGACGAGACGATCCGCCACGCACTCGAAGGCAACATCTGCCGCTGCACCGGTTATCACAACATCGTGCAATCCGTGAAATCCGCAGCCGAGCGCATGGCTCGTGGCGACGAACCAACTCCTCTCAGCTAGCTTTTCTATCGACAAAGGACACCCAGCACATGCATCCAATGCCGTTTTCCTATCACAAGGCCGAATCGATCGACGATGCCTTGCGTTTGCTCGGTGAGTTCGATGGCGACGGCAAGATTCTCTCCGGCGGCCAAAGCCTGCTGCCGGTGATGAAATTGCGGCTTGCCTCACCCGCGCATCTCGTCGATATCAGTGGGCTGCCCGGTCTTTCGGGCGTCTCGCATGATGGCGACACCATCGTACTTGGCGCACTGACCACACATGCCGATCTCGCGGTCGCCGATATTCCGTTGCTCAGTGAGATTGCGCATGTCGTTGGTGATTTGCAGGTTCGGAACCTCGGCACGATCGGTGGCGCGATTGCCCATGCCGATCCTGCCGCTGACTACCCGGCCGGGGTACTCGCACTGGATGTCGAGATTGTGGCCCAGGGCCCCAATGGAACACGCACCCTGCCGATTGCTGATTTCTTCCACGGTTTCATGACGACCGCGCTCGAGCCAAATGAAATCCTGACCCAGATCAGAATTCCGGCGCTTCCGGCTGACACCGGTGTCAGCTACCAGAAACTGGCAAATCCGGCGTCCGGGTATGCGACGGCGGGCGTCGCCGCCGTGGTCACCAGGGCGACCGATGGCTCGATCAGTGAGATTCGCATCGCCATCACCGGCGCCAGCGAACTTGCCTATCGCGCGACTGATATCGAGGACGCGCTGCGCGGCACCACCCCGGACGAAGCAGCGGTCAAGGCGGCCGCAGCCAGCGCCGTTTCGGGTCGGGATCTTCTGTCCGATGCTCAGGCCAGTGCCGACTACCGGGCCAAGGTTGTTCCCAACCTGGTACGCCGTGCAATCCTGACCGCCCTGCAATCGTAGGGACGCCTGACCGAGCCCCCCGCTCCGCCGAACGAGGCGAAGGCGAGCCTTGCGGCCACCAGTCAGACTTGACTAGTCGTCTGCCGGACGTTCCCGATGAGCGTGAACGAGCATCGCCGTTGCAAACTCCTTTCGCCTGAAGAAGAGCCGGATCTCTTTCCAGAGATCCGGTTCGCTTCGTCCGATCTCCATCAACCGGGACGAAAACTCGACATCCCCACGCGCCCGCAGTTCTGTCATGAACTCGGTCGACAGCAGTTCGGCAATGTAGACGGGACCGATGTCGGAGAATTTCTCACGGTAATACTCCATGAGCTTGGCAATGCCTTCGATATCGAGCGCGGCGCCGTCATCACCGCCAAAACCGGCACGCCAGTCCACAGCGGCGAGCAGTTCATCGAGCAGGGTTACATCCTCACCCTTGCGAACCCGTTCGAGCAAGGCGTCGATTTTCGTGCGGTCGTAGGGAAGTTCGTGCGGAGTTTCCGGGAGCGCCGGACCCGCAGCTGAATCGCGTTGCGTCATGATCTGAACAGCTTCTTCCTGTATTGGGCAGCCGATTGTCGTAATTTCTGAACCCAACGATACACGACGCCAGTTCGGGTCAGGACGGCTGAATGGTAGAATGGCGGGGTATCCCGGGCGAAACCTGACCGGTGCTTCATTCGCTAAAGAAGTAGGTGGCGCTGGCTGTCTGCTCGTTCCTGATTGCAATCCGAATAATCGAGTTTCGCGTATTGCTCTAAGGTGACCAACGTCTCTTCACACACTGCACCAACGTTGGTCGATTCTGGAGACATTCATCCCATGGCCCAAGGCAGAATAGGTCGATCCCGACGTCGCTATCCCGAAGCTCGCCGTCGAATGGCGCATTACGGGCAAACGCGGTTTGGCCAGCGATCGACCAAGCTCCCACCTCATCTCCTCCCAAGTGCTGGTGAAGAGCGACGCAATGGCGATGGGACGATGACGACGACGCGTCGGTTTCTAATTCTCGGGGCACTCGTGTTTCTCGCTGTGTCCGCCTTCGGCTTCACCGGATTCGTGATCATTTCTGCTGCGCTCGGTGTCACCGGAACGATGGCTGCCTACGAGGAAGTCAACAAGGATCTCCCGAACGCTGCGCAGGTCGCCGTCGGAACCTTCCAGACCACTCGCATCTACGACCGAAACGGTGTGTTGATGCAGGAAGTCGACAACCCCGACTACGGTTGGCGCACCTATGTCTCACTCGATCAGATCAGTGACAACCTGATCAATGCCACCGTCGCCGCAGAAGATTCGACGTTCTGGACCAATCAGGGTATTGAACCGTTCGCAATTCTCCGTGGTGGTTTCATCATCTTCAGCGGTAGCGGAAGCTCCGGTGGTTCAACGATCACCCAGCAACTTGTGCGATCGCTCTATCCCGAGCAGATCGGCAACGACTACAGCCTGTTTCGCAAGGGGCGCGAGGCGCTGGCAGCGGTTGCCCTGACCAGGCAGTATTCCAAAACCGACATCATGACGATGTATTTGAATCAGATTTATTACGGTGCCCGGGCGTATGGCATCGAGGCCGCATCCGAGACATTCTTCAAGAAGAATGCTGCTGATCTGAGTATTGCCGAAGCTTCGATGCTGGCCGGTCTGCCCCAGGCGCCATCGTATTACGATCCATCCGATCCCGAGAAGTTCGGACAGGCAAAAATCCGCCAGCAGTACGTCCTCGACCAGATGGTGAAGTATCGCTACATCACGCGCGAGGAAGCCGACGCCGCCTGGGAAGTACCACTTGATCCACAGGCCGATCGCTCTGGCGCGGTTCAGAACGCCCCACACTTCACGGAGTGGGTTCGTGACTTTGTGATCGAGACGTTCGGCGAGGAAGCACTCTACAGTGGTCTTCAGATAACCACGAGTATCGATCTCAATCTCCAGAAGGAAGCCGAGCAACTTGTCGTCACCGGCGTCGCCAACATGGCCGGGTTCGACCGCAATAATGGCGCGATGGTCATCATGGTTCCATGGAGTGGCCAGGTTCTGGCGATGGTCGGTTCGGCTGATTTCAACGATCCTGCGATCAACGGACAGGTCAACTTCGCGACCAGCCTGATCCAACCTGGGTCATCGATGAAGCCGCTCGTTTACGCCGCGGCCTTCGAAAAAGGCTGGAATCCGGCAACGATCGTCATGGACATTCCGACGACGTGGAAGGTTGAAGGTCAGGAAGATTACAAGCCGAACAACTACTCGAAGAGTTTCTATGGCGCGGTCACGATTCGCCAGGCACTTGCAAATTCGTTCAATGTGACCGCCGTCAAAGCTGCGGATTTCGTGGGTGTTCCCGGTGTAATGGACATTTCCAGTCGTATGGGAATCGTCGACAGTCTTCAGGAAGATCCCGGATTCTACGGTGTTTCGATCGGTCTTGGGTCGGCCGAAGTTCAACTGATCGAGCACACCAATGCCTATTCCACGCTTGCCAACAATGGCAAGTTCGTACCGGCACACCCGATCATCAAGATTGCCGATGGTCAGGGCAACTCGCTCTACGAGCTGAACCAGGAATCGATCGAGGAAGATTCATCGCAGGCAATCCCATCCGGCAATGCGTACCAGGTCACATCGATCATGACGGATAACGAAGCCAGAGCCCAGGTTTTCTCCACCAACAATCTCTTCGGCAATACGCAAACGCAACTCGGTCGGCCGACTGCGGCTAAATCAGGTACCACTGAGAACTGGCGCGATCTTTGGACCATGGGCTACACCACCGATGTCGCGATTGGCGTCTGGATGGGCAAGAGTGGCGACGGTGGGACCACCGATCTGCCGGAAATCGACGGTATTCAGGCGGCCGGTCCGATCTGGGAACAGGCGATGTACCTGATGCACGATACACCCGAATACGAAGCGCTTTTGCGCGGGCCAGACGGCAACGCCCTATCCCCTGATTTTCCGGTGCCAGCGGATGTTGAGCAGCGAACCCTCTGCTCGGCCACCGGCCATCGCCCCGGGAATGGGGAAGAAGTAGGCGAGTGGGTCGTCGACGGTCAGGAACCATCACTCGCATGTGGTGAACTCAGCCCGGAAGAATCGGCCGAGCTGGACCGGGCGCTTGCTGAAGCCCGACGAGGAAGTGTCAACTGGGCGAATGGCGCGATTGCCAGCATCAACGAATACGCCCAGGCCGTGAATCGTCAGGGAACGACAAATCCGGATCAGGACATCGAACCGGCGGACGAAGATGCTCAGGAGTCCGAATCGAACCCGGAGGAATCCAGCGAGGACGATCAGCTCACTCCTGAGGACGAACAGTCGCAGGACGAAGAACAAGTCATCGAGCCCGCGGACTAACCGCTTCTCCAGGCGCCGGTGATCATGATCAACTCCGGCAACGCTTGTCTCTGCTGGAGTTGGTGGGCGCACTCGAAATCCCGGTCATCGGTAGGCGCAGAGCTTGTCTCTGCTGGAGTTGGTGGGCGCACTC
>JBBJOX010000021.1:8057-14015 GCA_037724245.1 Thermomicrobiales bacterium
TCCCGGTCATCGGTAGGCGCAGAGCTTGTCTCTGCTGGAGTTGGTGGGCGCACTCGAAATCCCGGTCATCGGTAGGCGCAGAGCTTGTCTCTGCTGGGGTTGGTGGGCGCGAACTTGAATTCCCGGTCATCGGTAGGCGCAGAGCTTGTCTCTGCCAGAGTTGGTGAGCATGAAGATCTGGTCGACCACAAGGGTCGAGCCCTGCAGACAAGGGCTGAATCTTCCGGCTGAACGGTAGGCGGAGAGCACATAAAAAATTGCTAGCAATTTAGTGGATGCGATCCATTGTTCTCTGCCGTGGCATCTGACCGGTACCTTCAGGTCACAGAAACTGGAATGCATCCGCTTGCGGCCTGAATTGACGGCAGATCGAGTTCACAGCGAAACGCCCCAGCCGAATGGCAGGGGCGTTGTGCGTTTCTGATTCATTGGCTTTGTCAGTATTACTCAGCTTCGGCCGTTGCCTTGCGTCGGCCGCGACGAACTTTCGGCGCACTCTCGGGCGCGCGTGCGGCTGGAGTCGTTGTTTCCTCGCCACGAAGGGCCGACGTGCGCCGACGACGGCGCGTCAGGCGAGTCCGCTGATTCACCGAGCCCTCGGGCGGAACAATCGGCGCAGTCTGAATCGGAACTGAGAGAATCAGTGTTGCATCGCAACTCGCCCCGACATCGCCCAGCTCATCGATCAGTAGTTCCAGCTCGTCTGGTGTCGCAACATGCACCTTGACCAGATAGGAGGACGAACCCGTCGTGCGATAGCACTCCTCGACCGCTGGTTCAGAACGCAATCGACTCAGGAAGGCCTCGTGGTACCGGCGGTCGACATCAGCAGAAATAAAGGCACTCAAACCACGACCAATCGCAGCCGGATCGATGATCGCCCGATAACCAGCCAGTACCCCACGCTCCTCGAGTCGACGAACCCGCTCGATCATGGCCGGACTGGACAATCCGACTCGCTCGGCCAGCGCCTTCATGGTCAATCGCCCATTATGTTGCAGTTCCGACAAAATTCGCTCATCAAGCGTATCGATATTCGACATGAACAAATCACCTTCCTTTCCGACTTAACCAAACGATGCGCGACATTCAGGCACTTCTGCAAAATACCGCGCGCATCAAGCATTCATCAAGGGACGAATGGAGACCTGAGCATTGTGCACATCGTGAAACAATGCGTCAAGGATGCATTGTGCTTGTGATCATTAGGCATGAGGGCAACGAACATTCGTTTCCGGTGGCTAATGTGCGCGGCGGGCCCGACCCGTAGCCGTTTCGTGCGCGTGGAGTTCGATCGTATCGTCCAGGGAGTTCAATAGAGGAACGTCACCGTAGCGATGCTGCAACCCGGCTTCGATCAGCCAGTCGGAGAGTTTCGGGTTCTTTGGCAGCAGTGCGCCATGCATGTAACACCCAAGGGCGTTACGGTACATCGCACCCTCGGTACCGTCCTGACCATTGTTACCGCGCCCCACAACAACCTTGCCCATCGGCTTCAGACCGTCGCCCAGAAACGTCAATCCGGAATGATTCTCGAACCCGACCAGCTCACCCCACTGGCTCTCGACCACGACATTTCCGATGAAGCGCTCCGGCCCCGCCTTCGACACAACATCGAAGAGGCCGATCCCGGGCAGCGGCTCGGCATCGTGCGGTCGATACTCGTTTCCGAACAACTGGTAGCCACCACAGATCGTCAGAGCGGCCGCTCCGGCTTCGACAGCAGACGTAATCGCCTCGCCCTTGGTGCCCTGCAGATCACGCGCAACATCGACTTGCGACTGATCCTGGCCACCACCGAAGAAGAAGATGTCGGTATCCTCCGGAATCGCCTCGCCAATGCCGGTTTCGTGAACCGTGACGTCGATACCGCGCCAGGTTGCACGCTGTGCGAGTGCAATCACATTCCCACGGTCACCATAGATGTTCATCTTGGTTGCGTAGAGCCAGGCGATACTCAGGGACGGTGATGAGGTCGTCATGGGTCGCTATCCTATTGTTTCCAGAAGGCATCGGTGGCGCCGGTATCAGTCAGCAGGCGTCGAACATCGAGCATCGCGGTGTAGGTTGGGAGGATGATCGCCTTCTCACCGACTGGAATCGAATCGATCCAGGTATCGAGCGCGCGATTCATCTCCGATGGCAGCGACTCAAGCCGAGCGCCAGGGACGCCAGCGTACTTGAGCCGGTTCGCCATGTCGGTACCGCGGATACCGGTCGTCGAGATCGCGGCGCTACCTTCGGCCAGAAGCTCGAAGTCGACATCCCACAACCAGGAGACATCCCGCCCATCAGCGTCGAGATCGTTGATCGCGATCAGTGTCGGCGCGACCAACGATCCCGTCTCTGCCGTCAACATCCGGAGCACTTCGTTGAACCCGACAGGATTCTTGACAAGAATCAGGGTCAATAGGCGACCTTTGTACTCAACGCGTTCGAGTCGTCCGAATGCTGCGCGGAATTCTGCCAGCGACTCGGCGACGACCGAAGCGGACACGTCGAGTTCACGGCACGCCGCGACCGCCGCCAGAGCGTTGTAGGCGTTGTACAAACCAGGCACACCAAGGTCGATCTTCAGTGCCTCGTCAATGCGGTGCACCGTCATCGCGAGTGAATCCATGCCATGGAGCACGATGTCGGTACCGGTGGCATCGAGATCAGGTCGGCGTCGACCGCAACCATTGCAGTACCAGTCACCCAGGTGCGAAACGTAGAGCGCGTGGTACCCAAGTTCTGCCCCACAGGAACGGCAGGTCGAGGAATCGGCGGCGTGCGGCAGGGCAGCCAAATGGTGATCCTGCCCGTGCAATCCGAATGTCACTCGATGCACCCGGAGATTGTCCGTGATCGACATCAGGGACGGATCATCGGCGTTGACGATCAGCGTCGTTCGCTCGTCCAGCAGTTCGAGCGCCCCTCTCCATTTACGGGCAACCGTGTCGAGTTCTCCGTAACGGTCGAGCTGGTCGCGAAACAGGTTGTTCAGCAGGATCATCCGCGGTTGCGTATCCCGAACCACGTCTGGCAGGGCCGCTTCATCAGTCTCGATCACCGCGATCTGCCCACGCGGCTGGCCTGCCCAGGTACTGTGATCGGCCAGTGCACTGATTGCACCGCGCACAAGATTCGAACCCGACCGATTGTGAATCACCGTCTGATTGTCGGATTCGAGGATGTTGGCAATCATCCGTGACGTCGTGGTTTTGCCATTGGTTCCGGCCACAACGATCGTTCCGTTGGCCATGCGCGCGCTCAACTTGCGCAGGATGCCCGGATCGAGACGCTGGGCGATAACCCCGGGAGCAGACGTGCCTCCACCACGACCGAGCCGCTGAATGACCTGCCGCGACAGTCGGGACGCCGCGACAGCAGACGCCAGACGGGGATCGAACCGGGAACTAGGGATTGGCATTCTCTACCACCACGTAAACGATCTGCAAATCGTCGTAATTCTGGATATAGGGATAGACGTCGACTTCCAGCTCGTCCGTCTGCGCGTTGAGGCGTGGTTCGCCGAACACCACACCGATCGGAATATTCGGCGGGACGAGTCGGGTTTTAACCGAACTTTCATCCGCAGTCACGACGATTTCACCATCGTTGGGCGGCAGATCCTTGTCCAGATTCCGCAAAACCATGCGACCACCGACGTTCCACTGGCCGTAGACCACGCCATCGGAACGGGTGTCCTGGGTTTTGGCACCGACTCGCATGCTGGTGTCGATAATATAGGTGACGACAGCTTCATTCTCTTCGACCGTCGTAATCTGACCGACATAGAAGTTCGGATCGACGACGGCCATGCCGACCACAAGTCCATCGGCCGCGCCACGGTTGATCTTGACCCAGTACTGGGTACCCGTCGGGTCGCTTCCGATGACATCGCAGGGAATGAATGAGAATCCCGGATTGTCCGTCTGAACTTGCTGCAACTGACGGAGCGTCTCGAGTTCGACCTGATCGGCCCTGAGGTTGGAGTTCTCGGCCAGCAGCGCGTCGCGCTCGAGACGAGTCTGTTCGAGCTCCTGCTCCAGTTCGCTCTGGCTTGGTGCAGGATCGACGAGATCGCTAAAACCAGCCTGGACCGGATTGACAACCTCGCTCAACCCCTCGCGAATGGGATCGAGCAGAGACTGGCGGTCGAGCATGATCAAACCAACGCTGAAAAACAGGAAGGTCGCGAGCATGGTCAGTGTTTGGCGAAAGGAAACGGTTCTCATTGGCTCACCGTGAACTGACGCGAAGCCGAACACATTCGCGTGGTGACCATTTTGTCACACACGGATTCGGGCTGCACGTACACGGACAACGGAATGCGTCGGATCGAGATCAACCGCGCCGCAACTCCTGGCCACCAGCCAGTGCGCGTTGATAGAGATGCAGCGCTTCGGCGACGCGACCGGTTCCGCGGGCGACACAGGTCAGTGGATCCTCGGCACGATGCACCGGCATCCGCAATTCACTCTGCAACCGACGGTCGAGCCCCATCAGCAGGGCACCGCCACCAGCCAGCGTAATGCCGTGCTCCATGATGTCGGCCACGAGCTCCGGTGGTGTCTCCTCGATCGACGTCTTGACCAGTTCGATGATGGTATTTACCGGGTGGGAAATCGCATCGCGAAGTTCGACCGAGCTGACCTCGACCGATTTCGGCAAGCCAGTCAGCAAATCTCGTCCGCGCAAGGTGACGCGAACTTCCTCTTCGAGCGGATAGGCGGAACCGGCAGCGATCTTGGCATTCTCGGCAGTTCGCTCGCCGATCACGAGATTGTGATCGCGACGGGCGTACTGAATCAGTGCGTCGTCGATCTCATCACCGGCCACGCGGATCGAGTGGTTGATCACGATCCCGCCGAGCGAGATCACGGCAACTTCTGTCGTACCGCCACCGATATCGACAATCATGCTGCCGATCGGTTCGTTGATCGGTAACCCGGCACCGATCGCCGCCGCCATCGGTTCCTCGATGGTGTAGGCCTCACGGGCACCGGCCGAGAGTGCGGCATCCTTGGCTGCCCGCTTTTCAACCTCGGTGACGCCACTGGGAATACCAATAACGACCCGCGGATGCGGTGCCATCAGACGCTGCGTGTGAACCTTGCGGATGAAGTGGTGAAGCATCATTTCGACAGTGTCGAAGTCGGCAATCACACCATCCTTGAGTGGACGTACCGCGACAATAGAATCAGGCGTCTTGCCGATCATGGCTTTTGCTTCCATGCCGACCCAGAGTGCCCGTTTCGTTCGCGTATCGATCGCAACGACAGACGGTTCTGAAATAACGATTCCCTTGCCCCGAACGTAGACGAGGGTGTTGGCGGTACCGAGATCAATACCGAGATCACGGCTAAAAAACCCGAACAAAGTTGATAGTGGTCGGAACAAGGCCGGAATCCTCCGGTTGTGCGGCTTGGCGATCCGCGATGAGTGACATTATGTGACATGGATTCGGATGCTGGAAGCCGGACTCGATTCGGTCGTGCGCAGCTGTTGACGACCCGTGTGCGAGAGCGCAATCTGTAGCGACGGATCGTACGTCCGAACTTCAAAAGTTGAAAGTTCATATTGGTGCAGACCCAAGCATCCGTGCGTGTCTGCACCTGTACAGCATAGTCTTTTCCGGCTATGTCTGCCGTCCACCAATCCCGTGGGCGATAACAGGGAGTGAAGTCGATGAGCCACGCCAAATCACTGCAAAATCTCCTCGCTCCGATCGTTGCCGCAGCGCCATCCGGAACGCGGGTTGCCGTGTATGCCGAACATCTGGAATCGGGCGAAACGGCGGCCTTCGATGCCGATGGCGTCTACCAGGCAGCGTCCACGATCAAGGTCGCGATCATGGCCGCTGTGGCTCAGGCAATCGATGCGGGAGATCTGACGCTGGACAAACGAGTTCGCATCTCGGCTGACGATGTCGTGCCTGGCAGCGGCGTGGTTCGCTACATGCAACCAGATCTC
>JBBJOX010000021.1:14025-16840 GCA_037724245.1 Thermomicrobiales bacterium
CGAACTGACGATCAACGATCTTACGTATCTGATGATCTCCATATCCGACAACACAACGTCCAATGTGCTGATCGATCAGGTCGGTATCGACGCCGTGCAGGAGGTTTGCCGCAGGTTCGCCAGCGAAGGCACGATGCTGGGACGCAAACTGTTCGGTCGCGGAGCGCAAGGCAAGGAAGTCGAGAATCTGGCAACCGCCCGAGGGCTCTCGACATTGCTTCGAAACATCGTCATCGGGGACGTCGCCTCACCGGATTTGACGACCTGGATGAAGGACACGCTCAACAGGCAGCAGCACAGGGACAGACTGGCACGGTCGCTCGGCTGGGACACCGAGCCGTGGTATGGCGGAAAAACCGGAACCATTGCAGGTGTGTCGAACGACTGCGGTGTCTTTACCGGACCAGGAGGCACGATTGTTGGCGCAATCGTGAGTGCCGACGTCCCCGACATCTACATCATGGAGCCATGGATGGGAGACATCGGCAAGATCATGAGCGACAGAATTCGCGAGTCCTGACTGTCTCCTACAGTGAAAGCCGAGGGTTTGGTAGCAGACGAAGATGCATGCGTGGTTGCACAAGCTCGATCTTCATGGGGACCAGCGACTCAGATTGGACCGGTGCATCTGGCATGATCGCTGCGTTCAGAGACGACATGACGGCATCGCGCTGATGCATGAGGATTCCCGCCGGTCTCGTGCCCTGAGCCCGTTGTTCGGCGATGGCCGCCAGCTTCCCTCTTGCTTCGATAAGGGCTTTGAACCGGGATCGCTGTTCCAGCATGGCGTCCTTCGACAGTTCGCCAGCTTCGAACCGGCGTTCGAGTTCGCTTGCGGCTGCGGCATGGCTGACGTTCTGCACAGGCGCAAGGACCGAATCGGCAACATCCGGAACGTATCCGACGATATCCCGGTTCAGTCTGGCAATGTCGATCAGATAATGTGCCTCGAACTCACCCGCCGATACCCGCCGATGTTCCTGTGGTGGCAATGGTCCGTCATCCTGACAGCTGGCATCGGCCGCTGCCAGCAGCGAACCAATTCCCGTCCATGGGCGGAGTGGCGGCGGCTGGATCGCCACTGGAATGTCGCGCATCCGCAGGCCGCCTAGCAACGCAGCACATTCACGTCGATTCTCATCTGGACCGCGTTGCGTATCGAAGATGAACGGAAGTTCGTGCCGGTCACCCACCCCATCGAGCACGGAAAGAAGCACGATCGGACATGACTCCTGATCGATTCGGGTACCCGTGAATGCCGAGATCACATCTTCGAGGAGAATCCGGTTGACTCCGCTACCTTCGTCTCTGCGCCAGATGAAGGATGACGTCGTCAGCCACGCCTGGCAGCGCGACCGGTGTTGTGTCAGCCAACCACCGATTGGGCCAGTGATATCCCCCGACCAGACCATGGTCTCGAGCGCAGCCTTGCGCATGTCCGGAGCGGACATTGCCAGTTGCTTGTGGTTGCTTTCCGGATCGATCGGAACGACGTCGACACCCAGTTCAGCCAGTAGCGTCGCGATCCGAAGGGAATCACTTCCTGCCCGGAACGGCCAAACCGCGTCGGCAAACTTGATGAAGAAATTGCGGTGCTCACGTCCCTCGCGGTACCGGATCTGAATCGCATAACGCGATCGTGCCGAACCGGGGACGACGGTCAGGGAATCGATCTGATCGAAGGCGAGGGCAAATCCGTCGGTCTTGCCGTCATTGATGACAAGCCACTCCTCAGTGATCGTGAGTCGCGCCCGGCGCAGGCGATTGCCATGGGTCGCCGAGCCAGGAAAACCAGCAACCAGTTCCACGGTTTCTGTGGTCAGCACGGTTCCACGCAGCTGTTGCCATCCTTCGGCGGGACGATGATCCTGACGCTGCAGATCATCGAATCGGACGACCGCTCTCGCCTGGGGAAACTGCCGGACCTTCGCTCCCGCTTCGTATGATCGCCTAGCACCTGCGGACATCGATCGAACCCCCAGAGTATTGTCTGCCTGCTACGTGCGTGTGACTGATTGGCAGATATCTGCTTCGTGACGACATGACGAATTATCGTACGTACGCCAAACTATAGCAAATTGGTAGTGTACGTACAATGCTTGCTGTGACAGTGTGTCGAGGGGTTCGGATACTCCAACAGGCGATCGCCCCCCCGGTGCTGTACAAACGAACCTCAACTTCCGACAATAGGCATCTTGCCAACAGCATCGGAACCAACACGGAAGGCAGTCCCATGAAAATCACCCGCGCCACAACCTGGATCGTCGGTAATCCCTGGAAGAACTGGCTCTTTGTTCGGCTCGATACCGATGAGGATGGTGTCTACGGAGTTGGCGAAGGTACGATCAACGGATTCGCCAAAACCACCGAAGCGGCTGTCCACGAGATGGCGTCACGTTTCGAGGGATTCGATCCGTTCCAGATCGAAACGATTCTCCAGCGCATGGCCCGCGACTTCTACACAGAAGGCGGGCAGATTCACATGAACGCGATAGCGGCGGTCGAGGTGGCCTGCTGGGACATCATCGGCAAGGTGACGAATCGTCCGATTTACGATCTGATCGGCGGTCGGTATCACGAATCGCTGCCAACGTACGCAAATGGCTGGTACGCCGGACCCCGCACGCCGGAGTCGTTCGCCGAACGGGCCCAGATGGTGCTCGATCGTGGATACACCGCCATGAAGTTCGATCCCTTTGGCGCGGCCTGGCGCACGATGACTCCACCCGATCGCCAACTCTCGATCAATATCATCGCGGCAGTTCGTGAGGTGTGCGGCCCGGATATCCAGCTCATGATCGAAGGGCACAGTCGG
>JBBJOX010000022.1:0-16374 GCA_037724245.1 Thermomicrobiales bacterium
ACCTGCCGGGAGCTGTTCATGGTGATTGGAGGCCATATCTGGAAGCAGACGAGAATCGAACGTAATACGTCGGGTGCCAAGCTCCGTGCTATCGCCGAGCGAGTTTTCGCATCCTACGAACGCGGTCTGGCAACTGGGCCATCGGAAACGACGCCGTACTCGACTGATGAACGACACATCCTGAATCGATGGCTTGCCCGTAACAGCGATCATCCCGCCCTGATGACGATCGGTCCGGATTCGGCTGCCGATGTCGATGCCTGGGCGTATCTGATTTCGGCCGCACTCTCGTTCTCAGACAGCGACCTCATCTTCCTCGATCGAGACCCGATCGCAGTTTCGGACGTTGAAGAGAACATTGATGATGATCAATCGGCGTTTACGGACGGTGACGGCGACGCCTGAACGGCGTTGACGCTCCTTTCCCGGCTGTGACATGATGCACTGGTATAGGTCTTTTTTCTGGTGTCTCGGTACTCACGCGTGTTCTGCTCCGGCGGAACAGGGAGAAACTTCTCGAATGGACAGACGCAGACTTATCAAGCAATCCGGTGCTGTAGCAGCCGGGGCTGCCATTGCCACGCATCTTCCAAATGTCACCGTCGCTGCCGCAGCTCAGGATGCCGCAACGCTTCAGTTCTGGGATACGTTGAACGCAGAGCCACGCCTGACAATGATCGAAGAACTGGGTACAACGTTCGGTGAAGCCAACGGTGTCACCGTGGAACATCGCGGCTGGACCCTCGAAGAACTCCAGGACACGTTGCCGCGTTCCGTTGACAGCAATCAGGGTCCGGCGGTTGCCCAGGTCAACAACGGTGAGAATCTCGCCGGCCCGATGATACGTGGTGGCCAGCTGGTCGATCTGACTCCGTATATTGCCGAATACCAGTGGGACACGTTGCTTCCACCAAGCCTTGCCGCCCGCTGCTCATTCTCTGCCGATGGCACTGTTTTCGGTGAAGGACAACTCTGGGGTATTCCGTCCGAATCAGAAATCGTCGGCTTTTACTACAACAAGACGGTTTTCGCCGATAACGGTCTCACGATCCCGACCACGTTCGCTGAACTCGAGACGTTGCTTCAGGCGTTGGTGGATGCGGGTATTACGCCGATCGTCTTCGGAAACAGCGAGCGATGGCCGGCGATTCATCTCTTTGGTGAAATTCACGGCACACTTGCTACGGCCGAGTATCTCGACGGTATCGTGTACCGCCGTGAAGGTGCGACATTCGACGATCCGACAATGGTCGAAGCCGCGACCAAGCTGGTCGAATGGAAGGACAATGGCTTCCTGATCGATGGCTTCGAAGGTCTGACCGCCGATGATGCTGCCGCTCTTTTCCAGACTGGCGAAGGCGCACTGATGCTTCAGGGCAGCTGGCAGGCGCCGGCCGTCAAGACTGATCTGGCCGAGAATGCAGGTTTCTTCCTGATGCCACCAGTTGAAGCCGGAGGCAAGGTGCTGAATGTCGGAGGTGTTGCGATTCCGTACAGCATCACGACCAATGCTGCCGATCCTGATCTGGCAGCCGCCTTCATCAACAATCTTGTTTCGCAGGAAGCGTTCGACGCCTGGATCGAAGCAGGTGGACTTCCGGCCGGTGTCATCACCCCCGACAAAATCGTTGCCGATACGGTAGACGGCGATCTCTACACGGCCTGGAACACTGCTCTCGAAAGTGACTCACTTGGTCACTACCTCGATTGGGCAGCCCCTGGTTTCTACGATGAACTGACCGGACAACTGCAAAATCTGCTCGGTGGGCAAATGCAGCCGGCCGAGTTTGCCACCGCGCTCCAGACATTCTATGCATCAACCTTCACTGTCTAGCACACTGGATTCGGCAGTCGAGGCTAAGCTGGTCTCGACTGCCAGTCGATCCGGCCGCAGGTCGCGCGAGGCCTGGGAGCCGTACCTCTATCTGCTTCCAGCATTCATTGTGTTCACGATCTTTGTGGCGGTTCCGGTTGCCGGGACCGTCATTTTGAGTTTGACCGCCTGGAACGGAATCTCCTGGGATACCGCTGAATTCATTGCCCTCGAGAATTACACCACCGCGTTTCGTGATGACGCGTTCTGGAGTTCCCTCGGAAATAATTTGAAGCTGCTTCCGTATTTCGTAATTTTGCCTGCAGTTCTCGGCCTGATTCCGGCCGTCATCGTCCATCAGGCAAAAATACGTGGGGCGAAGATCTTTCAGGCCGGACTGTTCCTGCCGTACATCATGCCGGGCGTACTGATTGGCGTAGTCTGGAAGTGGCTGCTGAATCCGGTGTTTGGACCAGTCAACGATCTGCTCGAGCGGCTCGGTTTGCCGACGCGCACCTGGCTTGGTGATTTCACCTGGGCCCTGCCGACGGTGGGGTTAATCGGTGCCTGGGCCGCCTACGGATTCTGTTTCGTTGTGTTCATTGCCGGGCTGCAGAAAATCTCGACAGAGTTATACGAGGCAGCGCGACTCGATGGTGCCAACGGCTGGCAGGAGTTTCGGGCCGTTTCCCTGCCCGGTCTCAAACGCGAGATCGCTGTGGTGCTTTCGATCAACCTGATTGGTGCGCTCAGGGCGTTCGATGTCATTCGGGCGACGACTGAAGGTGGGCCAGGGTTCGAGACACGCGTGCTGGCGTTGTACATGATCGATGTGGCGTTCAATGCCAACCGGGCCGGATATGGTTCGGCCCTGGCAGTTCTGCTGGCAATCGTCACCCTGATTCTTTCGGGCATCGTGCTCAAGCTGTTCGGGGCCAACGATGATTAAAAAGCTTCCGATCTACGCGCTGCTGCTGCTCGGCTGCGTGGTCGCAATCGTCCCGTTCCTGGTGACGATTCTCGCTTCGCTCAAGACCCGAACCGAACTGGTGCAGGGCGTTCTCTCGCTGCCCGAAGTTGCCCAGTGGGAGAATTACACGACGGCCTGGACGCAGGGTAATTTCGACAGGTTTTTCGTCAACAGCATTCTTGTTGCTGTCGGCGTCGTCGTTCCGTCGGTGTTGCTCTCCGCGATGAGTGGCTACGCCTTCGCGCGATTCCGCTTTCGCGGTTCGAAGTTTCTCTTTGGATACATGCTGATCGGTCTCGTTATCCCGTTGCAGGCGATGGTCATACCGCTCTTCTACCTGCTGCGCGAACTGCATCTGCTGGATAGTCTCTGGGCACTGATACTCCCGCAGATCGGGATGAGCATGTCGTTTGGCACACTCATGATGCGTCAAGCCTATCTGTCGATACCGCGAGAAATCATGGAAGCGTCGATTTGCGATGGTGCCAGCTCATGGGAAACCCTCTGGAAAATCATGTTTCCGCTGTCGCGACCAATCGTCGGCACGCTGGGACTGCTGTTCTTCATCTGGACGTGGAACGAGTTCCTGCTGCCGCTCGTCGTCAATATCGATCCCCAGTACCACACATTACCGGTGGGAATCCTCTATTTCCAGCAACGCTGGACCTCTGACATCCCGGTAATCGCGGCGGGGTCGACGATTATCTTCACACCGCTGATTGTCATGTTTCTGATCTTCCAGCAGCAGCTCGTCAAGGCGATTACTGCCGGAGCGGTCAAGGGCTGAAACCGGAAGCGTCAGGCAGCTGGCCAATCATCGATTTTGGCGATCCCAGACTCTTGTGCCTCCGCTGAAAATGTGGTTCTGTAGTGATCGATGTTCTTCAGTTCAATTCCTTCCTGACGGAAAGGAAAGGAGTATCCATGGTTTCCCGCTTTTGGCGTGCGGCAATTGCGTACATTGCCGTTTTTGCCATGTCCATTGGCTCACTTACCGGGGTCACCGCAGCCCAGGATGCAACCCCGGTCGGTAGCCCGGTGGCCGAGGCATCACCGGTTGCCGAAGACGAATCGGGCGATGCCGATCTCGACGTGCTGTTCATTGGGGCACACCCTGATGACGAAGCGTTTGCATTGGCCACGTATGGTCAGTGGAACGAATACAACGATGTCGAAGTTGGTGTCATTACCGTCACCCGGGGAGAAGGTGGTGGCAACGCTGCCGGTCCGGAGGAAGGTCCGGCCCTCGGTATCATCCGCGAAGCCGAGGAGCGCGAAGCTGTCAGCGCCGCTGGTATCGAGCATATCTACAATTTGGACAAGGTCGATTTCTACTACACCGTCAGTGCCCCACTGACTGCGGATGTCTGGGGCTACGAGGAGACCCTCGAACAGGTGGTCCGCGTCATTCGCCAGACCAAACCAGAAGTCATCACCACGATGAACCCGTCCCCGACGCCGGGCAATCACGGGAACCATCAGGAAGCGGCCCGCCTTGCCGTCGGTGCCTACGCCGTAGCAGGTGATCCGACCCAGTTTCCGGATCAGATCACTGTCGAAGGGCTGGAGCCATGGACGCCCAGCAAGCTCTACCAGGGTGGAGCCACCGGTGAGGGTACGCCCGGCCCGGATTGTGCCTCGACCTACGTCAAGGCCGAGGAGTCCGATCAGGTCATCGGTGTCTTCTCCGGGACCGTTTCTGAAGCGAACGACGGACGTTCATGGGCGGCCGTGGCCAGAGATGGTCAGCGCAAGTACGTTTCGCAGGGCTGGTCTGTCTTCCCGGACATGCCAACCGATCCGAACGAACTGACCTGCGGATTCTTCACCCTGATCGATTCCCGCGTCCCCTACACGATTGACAGTGCGGAAACCACAGCCGCATTGGAAGGTGCACTCGTCACGTCGGAGGGTGGACTCGAACTGGGAACGCAGTTCTACCTCCAGGTCGATAATTACGAAGTGCTTGCTGGCCAGCCATTCACGGCCACGGCACATGTCGTCAGCAATGCGTTTTGGCCCAATGTCGCGGTAGCGGTCCCTGAAGGTTGGACCGTGGTCGGAGAAGGCGATCTCGTTGAAGTCGATGGCGAGTGGACCCAGGACTTCACGATCACCCCGCCTGTTGATGCCGCGGCGAATAGCCGTGTCCGTCTGGTTGGCACGCTCACCGATGGCGGTGACGCAGGCATGACTGCCGAAGTCGTCAAGGTGGTGCCAGCTGTCGTTGCCGCGCTGGAGCCGTTGCCAAACGTTCTGGCCTTCCGCGAGTGGCTTTCGACTACTGGACAACCGCAACTCGACAATCTGATCCTGCCAGCATTCTCGATGGGTGTCGGCCAGACGCGTGACGTCACGATCGAAGTCGCGAATGTCTCTGATACAGAGCAGTCAGGATCTGTTGAACTCGAAGTTCCAGCTGGCTTCGAACTGGACATAGCTTCACAACCGTTCGACGCCCTTGCACCATCGAGTTCGACACTTGTGGTGTTTTCTGTCACCAACACCGATGCCACGCTGCCAACCTCGAATGAGGGCGGAGTCGAAGGCAACTATGAAGTCGTCGTCACCACAACACTTGGTGCTACATCGTCCAGCCAACCCGCCGCCCTGAACCTCGTTCCTGTCACAGAAATTCCTCAAGCCACAACCGCTCCTGTTGTTGATGGTGCACTCGGAACCGGTGAGTACGCAGGCGAGGACCTGGATCTCAGTCGACTCTGGGAAGGTGATGATCCGGAATCAGCTGCCGACGCTTCGGGAACAGCCAAAATCACCTGGGGTGAGGACGGAATCTACTTCGGGGTGACTGTTGTCGACGATACGCTCGGGACCGTGCTCCCGACTGCCGATGCGAAACGACATTGGCGGACGGACTCGGTCGAGATCGCGATCGACCCACTTGGAACCTCGGAAAACACATCGTCAACGTTCAAGGTCGGAATCTTCCCGACGTCGGCGGAGGGCACTCCTGCTGCCTATCGTGACGCCGACAACGTCCAGGGCCCGGCTCCGGAAACTGCGACAGGGATGGAAGTTGCCAGTACGCTCAGCGAACCATACGCCGGCTATGTGATCGAAACGTTCGTTCCGTACTCCGCTCTCCCTGCGGATATCGATCCTGCAAACGCAACGATCAATATCTTCATCTACGATTCCGATACCGAAGACCTGACCGGTCAGACCCGTCTCGGATGGTCGACCTGGAATGGCGTTCAGGGTGATCCGTATCGTTGGGGCAAAGCGACCTTCGAGGGATTCACTCCAGCCGCCGATGCGCGAACCACAACAGATGAGCCAGTGATTCCTCTGCTGGCTGCCCAGAGTGCCAATTCGCCACAGTCGATTCTGCAATCGGCTGAGGACGGCGTAACGCTGGCCGGTAAGCCTGCGGTGAGTGACGAAAATGCACTCTCGATCGTGGGTGATCCAGTGTTCGAAGAGGGTCTGGTCACGGTGACTATCGCAACGGGCGCAGTTACCGGCGACATCAATGTCTTCCTTTGGGATGGCACGGCTGTTCTCGCATCGACAACCGCCTGGGGACTCGATGGCAGTGAGGTGACATTCCGCCTTGATGCCGGAGAAGCGACGTCGGGTACGATCCTGATTGGCTACGAAAGTGACGAGGGTCAAGTTCAGGCAATGGCGCTGCCCTTCGGTGGTTAACCGCTCCAGATAGTCTCAATCGCCGATTGTTTCGAAAATGAAAAGCGGGCATCATGTGCGGATGCCCGCTTTTCGCTGCCTGGATGAGCCGGGCCAGACGTATACTCGACCCCGAACTCCCGAGTTTCTCCCCGCCAGAAAGGGACCCGCATGTCCGATTCAGCCAACCCAAATCAACTGCCAGTCATCGCCTCCGAAGTGCGCACCTGCGAAAAGTGCGATCTGGCTCGTGGACGGATTCATGCAGTGCCTGGTGAAGGCAATCCCCAGGCGCAGGTGATGCTGATTGGTGAGGGGCCTGGTTTCCATGAGGATGCCCAGGGCAAACCTTTTGTCGGAAACTCCGGGAACTTCCTGACTTCGTTGCTGGAGAAGGCAGGTCTGAATCGCGACGATGTCTTCATCACCAACGTCGTCAAATGTCGACCGCCAAGTAACCGGGATCCGCTGCCTGATGAAATGGCGTCGTGTTCCAATTACCTCGACCGGCAAATTGCGACGATCGATCCCGATGTCATCGTCACGCTCGGCCGATTTTCGATGTCACGGTATTTCCCGGGCGATCGTATCTCGAAGATCCATGGTCAGGCGTTCACCCGGGATGGTCGGCTCGTCGTCCCGATGTACCATCCGGCCGCCGCGTTACACCAGGGATCGCTGCGTGCCGTGATCGAAGAGGACTTTCTGCGATTGCCAAAGTTTCTGGCGGAGGCCTCCCGCGAACGTGAGTCGACAGCGCAACGGGCCGAGAACGCAACCCAAACGTCCCTGTTCTAGCATTCTGGTTTGCTCCTGAATGTGATCTCGTCTCCCGGGGCTCGAGAAGCCGGCCGTTATCAGGCGCGAACGTATTCAATGTGAAGAGGCAATGACCAGCTGGCAACGGTCACTCTCGCGGCACCCGCATTTCACACCAAAACTCACAGAATCCATGTATACTCAGTGTACGTACACTCCCGACCTATCGGGAGTGTTGACGCATTGTCCACGGATTTATTGAGAACCAACCCATGCCGGGAAGGTTGAAGAGCGGAGATACGACCGATGGCGACCTCGACCAGGTCACGGTCACTGCCAGCGCCCAAGCGCAGCACAGCCAGAAAATCAAAATCCGGGCGGCAGGCCACCTGGATCTCCCGGGTTCGTGACTTTCTGTCGGGGATGGTTCCCGGTTTTGACATTGCCGATCGCCTGAAACGCGAAATGTTCGGCATTGCCCTGGCACTCGCGGCGCTCATGAGTTCCTGGGCGCTCGGACGTGGTGATCAGGATGGTGCGGTGATCGCATGGTGGGGTGAGCTCCTGCGCGGTTCCTTTGGGAACGCTGCAATGGTGGTTCCGTGCTACTGTGCGATGACGGCGATTCGGGCTTTCGCCAATCAGGATGGACCGGTATTGCTATTTCGACATTACGCCGGAGGGATCGGCTTCGGCGTAGGCGTGCTTGGATTGCTTTCGTTTGGTGGGCAGCCGGTGGCTGGCCACGTGGGCATGGCGATCGGCGATATTGCACGAGGTGGCCTTGGTCAGGTCGCCTCGGGACTCGTGTTGTTTGCGGTCGGTGTGGTTTCGGTGTTCCTGCTGGCTGACACGGATCTGCAGACGTTCGAACGCGACCTTCGACGACTCTGGCCACGACGAAAAAAAGTTCAACCGGTTAAGCAGGTTCAGGTGGCGCCTGTGAAAGCCGGTAAGCAACCTAAGTTCGTTGCCGCCATGCCCGCAGCAAAGGTCGAGCGAGTTATCAACATCCCGAAACGCGCAGCGCAAACCACGGCGGATCCACTGGCGACACCAGTAGCGCCGGCGCCAGTGGTGTCGGGTGAGCCTCTGCCCCTGCCGGATATTCGCCAGCTGAAATACTACGAAACGATTGTTCCTGACGCAGGTGAGCTCGAGAAAAAAGCCCGTACGATCGAGGAAGCATTGCTCAGTTTCAAGGTCGAGGCGACCGTACGCGAGATCAATCCCGGTCCGGCAGTGACGCAGTTTGCGCTCGAACCAGGCAGTGGTGTCAAGGTCAGTCGCATTACGGCCTTGCAGAACGATCTCGCACTTGCCTTGGCTGCGCAGAGTATCCGGGTCGAAGCGCCGATTCCGGGCATGGCTCGCGTCGGGCTCGAGATTCCGAACGCCCAGATCGCCACGGTCGGGTTGCGAGAAGTCATCGAATCGTCCGCCTTCACCAAGTCGAAGGCGAAACTGCCGTTGCCACTGGGTCGCGATGTCAACGGGCGCTACATCGTTGGCGATCTGACGAAAATGCCACACCTTCTAATCGCGGGAGCAACGGGTGCCGGCAAGAGTATCTGCCTCAACGGCATCATCAGCACATTCCTGCTAACCCGTGGTCCCGATGAACTCAGATTGCTCATGATCGATCCCAAGATGGTTGAGCTGACCGGGTTCAACGGCGTTCCACACCTGCAATGCCCGGTGGTGACTGAGCGCGACAAGGTCGTCGGTGCCCTGCAGATGGTTCTGCGGGAGATGAACCGTCGCTACGAACTGTTCAAAACGCTGGGTGTTCGCAACATCGATGGATACCGGGAACGGGTAGTCGATGAACCAGATGCGGAGAAAATGCCGTATCTCGTCGTCATCATCGATGAACTCGCCGATCTTATGATGACGACTCCAGATGAAGTCGAGACGCTCCTCGCCCGATTGACCCAGATGGCTCGGGCAACCGGTATCCATCTGATCCTGGCGACGCAGCGCCCTTCGGTCAACGTGCTGACGGGCCTGATCAAGGCGAATGTTCCGGCCCGTATCGCGTTTGCCGTGTCCTCGATGATCGATTCGAGAGTCGTGCTCGATATGCCCGGGGCCGAGCGCCTGTTGGGACGGGGCGATATGCTCTATCTTCCGCCAGATGCCGCAAAACCGGTTCGGGTTCAGGGTGCTTTTATCGATGAGCAGGTTAAGGAAATTGTCGATCACTGGCATGCTGTGGCACCTGTCCCAAAATACGATCCTGCCTGGCTCGATCTCCCAAGTTCCAATCCGGAACAAAGCGAAGAATCGGACAGTATCGGTGAAGACGATCCGCTGATGATCCAGGCTGTCGGAATTGTCAAAAGTCAGGGAACTGCGTCCGCCTCGATGCTCCAGCGACGACTACGCATTGGCTATAACCGGGCAGCGAGACTGATCGAACATATGGAAGATGACGGGGTCATCGGGCCAGCCGATGGCGTCAGGGGACGCACCGTGCTGATCGGCGAAGAATAGCGATCCGTCAATCGTGAGCGAAGAATAGAGCTTGACACATGGAACAACGCCCCACTGGCGAACCAGTGGGGCGTTGTTGCGTTTGATTGCTACGGTCGTCAGGGAGCTGCGACTGCAACTTCAGTGGTTACTATCGCGACCGGCTCCACGGCAGGAACTTCGGCGCGCGACGTTGTCAAACAGGTTGAGCAGTACACCGGGCGTCCGTTACGCGGCACAAACGGAACCGACGTTCCCTTGCCACACATGGCACAGGTCACGTCGGTTTGAGGTCGATGGGTCAGTCCGAGTTTGACTTTGCGTTCTGATCGGCACTTGGTGCAGCGCGCCGGTATATTTCGAAGTTGCTTCTCGCGGAAAAACACCTGTTCACCAGCTGTCCAGATGAACGGGTCATGACAATCCCTGCAGGTCAACACCTTGTCGGTCACGCTCAATGAATCGCCTCCTCGAACCCAACTAACGCATCAGTTACGTCTTCCGCTTGGCTCTGTCGACGGTCTGAATAACGCTTCAGAAACTAACCGATCATAGAGTAAACACATAGTAGCATGGGGCCAATCCATATACAACACGCGGACACGTCATACATTCACGGAACTCGCGTGATTGCATGTTGATATATAAACGTAATTCGACACATGGCCGTTATAGTATCGTAGTTCTCAGGAAAAGAGGATACGATCTCACTTTGGACGAGGTTTGTTACCAATGTCGTCACCGTCCCGCCCACTTGCAGCACAGCCGGTGGTTCGTCTGATCGAAGAGCTCGGCAAACTCCCTGGGATCGGACCCAAATCGGCTTCCCGGCTCGCCTATCACCTGATGCGAACATCGCGGGACGATGCGATGAACCTGGCCGAAGCCATTCTGGAAGTTCGGGAACGGATTCGACTCTGTAGCACCTGTTTCAATACGACAGATATCGATCCTTGTCGCATGTGCAGCGATCCCGCGCGCGAAAATCTCATATGCGTTGTCGAGGAACCGCTCGATGTCGTCGCACTGGAACGGACCCGGGAGTATCAGGGCAAGTACCACGTTCTGCACGGTGCGATTTCACCTGTCGATGGTATCGGCCCGGACAAGTTGCGGATTCAGGAACTTGTGGACCGGGTTCATCGGGAACAGCCGAGCGAGATCATCGTCTTCACCAATCTCGATCTCCCGGGTGAAGCAACGGCGACGTATCTGCACCGATTGCTGACGCCACTTGGCGTGACTGTCTCGCGACCAGCCAGCGGGCTGCCCGCTGGAAGTGATCTCGAGTATTCAGACGACATAACGTTAGGTCGGGCGCTGACAGGTAGACGTACGCTGTAGTCAGAATGCACGTTCGGCAGCTTGAGTCTGGGCGGCCAGAGCGCTACCATTGAACCAGGTCCGGCTGAACCGACTGATATGTCAGTCGAATTCAGCCAGCGATCCGCCAGGAGGCTACATGCGGGCAATCACGCAATGAAGAGGCTGCGTCAGACGAACACTGCCAGTGTTGTCTTGCGTCACCTGAGTCAGCCAGATGAGCCCGGGTCCAATCTCCAGATTGAAGTCAACCGCGTCCGATGGCGTGATCTCTCCTTCCTCAGACGACCACGAAAGCAAATTCTGCTGAATCAGCCGTACGGCTACTGGCTTACCGGTGATCCATTCCAGGCAGGAATGCGGCAACTCATGCCGTTGATTCGATCTGTCGATCGTGTGGCAGTTGCCCGCGGAGACGGACGGCCACTTGGCCATGCCGTTTTCCGTGTCAACATCCCAGACGATCGGTGGACACTGGAATCAGTGGGATCGAGCACGGGCGTCTATCAATCCGAACCGATTTGGGAGGAGCTCTTTCGCTACTCCGTGATGGCTGCCGGGCTGGAAGGAGCGAAGCGCCTCTACGCAAAACTGCCAGTCGGATCGAGTCTCATAGGCTCTGCTCGCAAAACCGGATTCGCTCCGTACGCAACAGAGCATGTCTGGACGTCCAGCGACATCCCGGCCGCCACGGCTTGCTCTGATGTGCGGCGCCAGTCGGCGTCCGACGTCTGGTCGATCCATCAGCTCTACATGGCTGCAGTTCCCCGTCAGGTTCAGTATGCCGAGGCGATCACCAGCCATCACTGGGATGCCAACGCACGTGTCAGCACGGATGAGCGGGTTACCGGGTGGCTCTTCGAGGACGGAAATCAGATTCTTGGCTATGTCCGGGTGACAACGCGGCCTGATCGGCACGTTCTGGAGTTCATCGTCAATCCCGATCATCGCGATGTCGCACACGAATTGCTCCAGACTGCCTTTGCGCAGTTGGCTGCGATGCCACGGCGAACCGTATTCGCCGTTGTCCGATCCTACCAATTCGAACTTTTGTTGATGCTCGAAAGAGCCGGACTAACTGCTTGGCAAGAGCAGGATGTCTTCGTCAAGTACACCACCGCGCCGGTCGTGTCACCGGTTATCAATGGTCTTCCCGCGACGCAGGAATTATCCGAGCCAGTGGGAAAACGGGTGCCAACCTTCTATGAAACACATGGCGAAGCGGTAACCAAGGCAACACTGGGCAAGATACGAACAGCCGCGACCAACAACCGTCCCTGAGGCGTCGAGGAAGACGGTCGGTCTAATCGTGAAGAGGTAACTTAATCATGAGACGTGATCACCAATGAACCAACCACCATTGTGCCGAGCTTCGTTCATGTAGCGCGATCAGTCAGACAACCGGGAGCCGGTGTCTTTTCGGGGTCGCTACCGTCAAACGTCGACCCAGGAGCAACGATTGAATAGCTATCCACAATCAGATGCAGAACCTCGTGAGTCAGAAGCACCACGCCGGAACGCTGAGTTCGAGATCACCGATGATCTCCAGGATCTGCTCTCTGCTCTACCACCTCATATTGCCGATCAGATTGTGATTCTGATCAAGCAGGTTCATCTGGGCGGTTTGATCGAGATTGTGCTCGATTTAGGCCGATCACCCGAAGCCAGGTTCCAGTTCGATGAAATTGCCTTGCACGATCGCGATGTATCCCGCGAGGATCTCCACTTCGTCGAGGATCGCATCGGTCACTTCGGTGAAGACAATCGTGCCGGAATCGAACGCACACTTCACCGCATCTCAGCAATCCGGAACCGCTCCGGTGATATCGTCGGGCTCACCTGTCGCATCGGTCGCGCCGTGTATGGAACGATCGCGATCATTGCCGATCTGGTCGAATCCGGGCAGAGCGTCCTGCTGCTGGGTCGGCCGGGCGTCGGCAAAACCACGATGCTTCGCGAAACCGCGCGTGTGCTCGCAGACGAACTGCGGAAGCGGGTCGTCATCGTTGACACCAGTAACGAAATTGCCGGGGACGGAGATATTCCACATCCCGCTATCGGACGCGCCCGCCGCATGCAGGTACCTTCACCAACACTTCAGCACGCCGTCATGATCGAGGCAGTCGAGAACCACATGCCGGAAGTCGTGGTCATCGACGAAATAGGCACCGAGCTGGAAGCCATGGCGGCCCGCACGATCGCGGAACGCGGCGTGCAGCTGATTGGCACAGCTCACGGCAATACGCTCGAGAACCTGATGCTGAATCCGACCCTTTCCGATCTGATTGGCGGTATTCAGTCGGTCACACTTTCGGATGAAGAAGCACGCCGCCGAGGAACCCAGAAGTCGATTCTCGAACGAAAAGCGCCACCGACCTTCAACATCATGGTCGAAATCGTGGCCCGTGATGAGGTGATGGTTCACCTCGATGTCGCTGCCACCGTGGATTCCCTGCTCCGCTCCACACCTGTTCGTTCCGAAATGCGCAAGCGAACCGATGATGGGCGAGTGGAAGTCACGACAACGGACGAGCGACGGCGCGATCCAACGGTGACACACCGCGACCCCGGCGAGGAACGTCAGTTGCGCGGGCTTTCGGCGGAAACTAACCGAACGACCTCGACCATCGTCGATTTTGCACCGCGGGAGAATATCAACGAACCGAGGAGTGTGATCGACCACGGCGACGATCGGGCGGAGCGTGAGCCGCCGGTTGCTCCGACGGTCCTTGCCTTTACCAAAGGTCGCGGGACGAACGAGAAGCCGTTGCGTATCTTCCCGTTTGGAGTCAGCCGCAATCGGCTCGAACAGTCGATGTTGCGCCTTGGCGTTCCAGCCTCGATCGTGCGAAATTCAGCCGAAGCCGATGTCGTCATGACGCTCAAGAATGCGTACCGGCAGAAGCCGGAGGCAGTTCGCGATGCCGAACACCGGGGGATTCCGGTGTACGTTCTGCGTTCGAATACGCAAACCCAAATGGACAATGTCCTGACTTCGCTGTTTCCGCAGAGTTCCGGGATCCAGCGCGAAGCGGAGCGGGACGATGAGATTGCCGACGTCGAAGTCACCCTCGGGCGGGCAACGGTCGACCGCGCCGATCCTGTCGTTGTCGCGCTGTTCGAGGCCGAACAGGCAATTACGCATGTAATCAAGGGTGGGCCTCCAGCATCGCTGCATCCGCAATCGCCGACGATTCGACGCCTTCAGCACGAACTCGCCGAGCGTTACAATCTCTCCTCCCGCAGCAAGGGACGCGATCCGTATCGACACGTGGAAATTTATCGACGTGGCGTCCAGTAAGTCCGGTCCAAAACGTGGAGTCTTTGTCGTTTTCGAAGGACCCGATGGATCAGGCAAGACTCAGCAGATGGCGGGCCTCGCTCGCCATTTGCGCCAGAATGGCGAGACAGTCATCGAAACCCGTGAGCCTGGCGGCACGCCGCTTGGCGACGAGATCCGGGGACTTCTGCTCAATCGCGAGCATGTAGCGATCGATGGTCTCGCCGAACTGTTCCTCCTCGCAGCGGCGCGGGCGCAACACGTGCAGGACGTCATCGAGCCCGCGATAGCTGGTGGCACGATCGTTCTCTGCGACCGCTACGTCGATTCGTCGTTCGCGTATCAGGGCGGAGGCAGGGGGCTCGCGGTGGACTCGATTGCTGCGGTTCAACAGGTCGCGACTGGCGGGCGACTGCCAGATGGTCGGGTTGTGCTCGATGTACCTGTCGAAGTGGGCCTCGCCCGCCGGTTTGCCGACACGGCCGAAATCAACCGGCTCGACCGTGCCGACGGGGCATTTCACGAGCGGGTTCGGGAAGCATATCTTTCTCAGGCGCACACCAGCGAAGCGGACTGGATTGTGGTCGATGCGGTACCATCCTTCGAGACCGTGGCTCGTGATCTACAAACGCGGGTTTTGGAACGCATTCGTCACCTGCGGCAATCCTGGTGATATGTCGTGGTATTACCGGGCAATGACGCCCCAGGATGATCTGCATGAAACTGGTCGTCGCCGTAGTTCAAGGCAAAGACAGCGACACGCTACTGACCGCCTTGAATCAGCGAGGGTTCCGGGCGACACAGATCGAAAGCGCTGGTGGATTTCTGCGCGAGAGCAATTCCACGCTGATGATTGGCGTTCAGGATGAGTATGTCGACGAAGTTCGCCAGATCGTCCGCGACAATTGCCACTCGCGGACAAGGTTCGTCAATCCTCTGATGCCGATCATCGAACCCGGCGAGTTCTATATTCCGAATCCGGTCGAAGTTCAGGTTGGCGGAGCCACGGTTTTCGTGCTCAAGGTAGAGCGCTACGAACGCTTTGGGTTCGCTTCCTGAGGATTTCTGACCCGGTGCCCATTTTCAGATCACGGTCATTCTGATTCAAGATTACCCACCGTGACATACTTCATCCGGCACAAGTCGCCCATCTGGCATCGAGGAGCAATCGTTTTTGGAAATTGAAGGTCTGATAGCCCGGGGATTACAGATACTGCTGGCACTCGGCGGTGCGTACTTCATCGCACTCTGGTTTGTGCTGATTGTCTGGGCATTCCGCGATATCGAATCCCGCAGCCGCAGCGTGGTCACGCAGGTGATCTCGACCTTGATGGTTGTGTTGTTCTGGATTCCAGGGTTGGCACTGTACTGGGTGCTTCGACCGAAAGAGACACTCGATGAGGCCTACCAGCGATCTCTCGAAGAGGAATACCTCGTTCAGGATCTCGAGGAAGTTCCGCTCTGTCCGAAATGCCAGCATTTCGTCGAGGATGATTTTCAGCTCTGTCCTCATTGCCAAACCCAGCTCAAGGACAACTGCCACAACTGCAATCGTCTCGTCGATTTGCGTTGGCCGGTTTGTCCATACTGTGGCGATCACCAGCATCACCACCATGAGCATGAGGAATCGGAGAAAGTCGATCCTCTGGACGATCGCTGGATAGATCCCGCCTCGATCGAAGAACGATTGCGAAAACAGGAAGAGCTCAAGGTTCGTTCTGAAACCAGAGCCCTGCCAATGGCGACGGCATCAATGGAATCGGTGCGTGACCTGCTCAGTGCATCGCATCGCAGGGGGACGTCACCGACACCCGAAACCGCTGAGCCGATTCCGCAGCCGGCCCGTCACGAGCAATCGGACACCGTTTCGCGAAAGGTGAATCCGGAGACGGCAGATGAGACCACCGACTCGGCAGAGCCCGCAGCATCGAGTGATTCCACACTGGACTCTGGCGCTCCAAATGGCACCGATCGGGACGAAACCAAACCATCCAATGGCGTGACCGAACCGGGACCAACCAGTTTGCCGCGACGATTCAAGGTGAACTAGATTTGGAAGATCCAGGGCCGCATCAGTTCGACTGACGACTCGGGATCACGCCCGGA